>CAYMXM010000339.1:0-5827 GCA_964394065.1 uncultured Pirellula sp.
ACTTTCAGTCTCGGAACGCATCGCGCCCTATTTCTCCGCTCCCCTCGCAGCCTTGCGTTGCTCCGATTATCTTAAAGTAGAATTCACACCTGGACTGCACGAGGGTGAAAGTCCGAGGTAAATTATACAGAGTTAGTTTCCTTCCTTCATTTCCGTCCTCACAAACATTCCGATTTCCTCCATCTATGACAGATACCCATATTCATGCGGCCTATATTCATGCGGATAGTGACGAAATCATCGATCCGAAGAGCTTTTCCGGATTGTCGGTTGTGGCTCTGATTTTGTCGCTGATAGGTGCTTTCTCGATTCTCTATGTTCACTTCGTTGCGATAGGAGTCATCGCCGTTTTGTTGGGGCTTGTTATACTCAAGCTCGCTCCCAACTACAATTTAAGCTTCCTTTCCAAGCTCTTTGCATTCGTTGCCATCGTCGTCGGGACTCTTTCCGTAACCTGGGGGACTTTCCGGCGCAACATGCAAACGGAATACGATTTGACCTATGCCAAAGAGACCGCACAACTGGCTCTGGACCTTGCAAGAAAGGATGACACGGACTCCCTTCTATTGTTGTTGGGGTTCAAAGCGGAGGAGATCGGGGTCGTGCCGACTGCAGAGGTAGCCAGCGGTCCAGCGGAAAGCACACCTCTTGAGAACGCTAAATCGACCCTTGCGGGGAGCAGCGGGTTACGAGATATCCGCCAACGAGCGATCGAACCGCAATGGTTGTTCGTCAAACTGGACGCAGAGTATTTTGCCGAAGGAGAGTACTACTACAAGCTACGGTACCGGGACACCGCTCAAACGATCCCTGCAGACTACTGGGTTACCGTCAAAAAGAGGAGCCCGAAAGATGGACCTGCCGCAGCCCCCCAGAACAAAGGTAAGAAACTGGGACCGGACGACTTGAAAGTGGAATGGTATTTCCAAGAGATCGAACCGGTGCTCAGAGTTTCTCCCTTCGGCATCTGAGGATGGCTCGAACATTAATCAGCTTGGGGGCCAACCTGGGCAATGTTCTGGAGACGATGAACCTTGCTAAGGAGAAACTCCGCGAGGAGTTTCCTTCCTGCAAACTGGAGTTCTCAAGACTCTATCGCACCCCTCCGGTGGGTGGCCCCGAGGGGCAAGGTGATTTCCTCAACGGGATTGTTGCGCTCGAATCAAACCATGATGTTTGGCGAATTTGGGAGGGAATCAAGAGGATCGAAGCGAACCTCGGACGCTACCGCATGCAGCGTTGGGAGGCGAGACGGATCGATATCGATATCCTCCTTCATGAAGACCTCCGTATCTGGACTCCTCATTTCAAAGTGCCCCATCCTCGCATGTGCATGCGTTCCTTCCTCTTGGTCCCCGCGCTCGAGGTTGCACCGAGTTGGATCGAGCCGGTCTCTGGATGGAGCATTGAGCGACTCGCTAAGAATGTAAACTCCCCGTACCCGATCCGGGTCGTAACGACCGAACCTGGAATCGAGGAGTCCCTCAAAAAGGAAATCGCCCTCTCGGCGGAGCAGCCCGATTTGGTTTGGGACTATCTCCCAGCCTCCGAGTTCAATCCCCGCAAAGTACGTGGCTCGGGCGTCTCGCCCGAAGCAGCTGTTGCGACTCCGGGCGAGACGCCCAGGCCACGAACCAATTACACCGAACACCGGCTCTTGATTCTTGCTGTAGCGACCGAGGAGCCAGGGAATCTTCCTTGGGAAGAAGGAGCGAGGGGATGGGCCGAGAGGTTGGGGATGGCCACCCCTTCTCCAACGCAAACTGCACAACCTACGGTTTTGCCCTCGCTTGCGAAGCCATCTCGATCGGGAGAAAGATTGCAACTTTTGGGGAATGGGCCCCGGTACCTTCTCCCGGCGAACGACATCCCTTGGGCATCGCACGAAATCCTCGCAGCGCACGAAGCCCTGAGCTGTCATATCGAACCGATTTCGTAGAAGCCGTAGGGTGGCCTGACGCATCGGTGGTAAGAGGGTGGACGCGAAGCGTCCCCCGTCACTACAGTTCACTACTCCTTCGGAGGAGTTCGCTTCCTGCGGTCCAGCCCTGAAAGCTCCATCAGGGAAGCGCGGAGTTCGAAGTTGGTATGATCGTCGTCACCTGGAGGCGGCCCCATCGCACCGTTGTCTTCCGGGTTGTAACGGATTTCGAATTGATGTTTGGCGATGGTAAGAATGACACCTGGATCGAGGCGCTTCTTCGAAACCCGATAACCGTTGACCTTAATCCCGTTGACGCTGTTGAGATCCTCGACGAACCAATACCCTTGTTCGAGGTGCAAGCGACAATGTTGCCCCGAGACGTTGGGGAAACGAAGAACAATATCGCAGTTATCCCGTCGACCGATGAGGATTCGCTCTTTCTTCAGCGGTAAGTCTTCACCACCACCGGTTGGGATCAGGAAACCATAGTTTGCCATGGTAAACTCACATCAGATAGCAAAGAGAGCCGGGCATTAGACACTCGCCCTGTTAGCGTTCTTCACTCTACGCCGTTGATGGGAGCGAGTCAACGATTTTAAGATGTTTTACCATGCATTCTGGCCGTGGCCCGAAAATCACAACCCGTGGCGTAAGCGAGGGACAGCGTTGGCAATCATGTCTCCATCCAAGGTCTCAAAGAACGCCCTACGTGCCTCAGGGACGAGCCACCCGACGCCTGAAATATTCCCGACAGGGCAACGTTTACTCGCGACGCTATCCCTCGCTTACGCCACGGGTTGTGATTGGGGGGACGCTTCGCGTCCATCCCCCTTAACGCTGGAGGCTCGTAGGGGAAGCACTCGTTTCGTCTTGGGATAAACGGAAGAACCGTTACAATCACCTCCAACTCTACCTCTATCTCAGTAGACGTTCCAGTCCAACCCATTCTCCACTTATCAACCCAACCGATATGCCTTCGATTGCAATCCTTTTTGGTGGCCTCCTCTGCGGCCTCTCCGTTTTTACCGCTTTGCTCAAAGGAGATGGTTTCCAGTTGGGAACTTGGCTGATTCCGGCTGGGTTCGGAATCGTCCTCATCTTTCTGGGACTGATCTCCCGTGCGAGCCCGAAAGTTAGAAAACATGCGATGCACACCGCCGCCCTCGTCGGGACCATCGGCGCCCTCCTCTGCCTGGTTCGCGGGGGACAGCAGATCCCCAAATTGATGGGAGACCGAGCTGAAGAGGTCAATATGCTCGCCTTTGGCATGGTTTGCGCTATGGGAGTCCTTTGCCTTACATTTGTCGGAACTTGCGTCCAATCCTTCATCGCCGCCAGAAAAGCGAAGGAAGCAGGAGAAGCAAGAGAGTAGGGGCTGTCTAGAGAAGGAAACGCAGAGTCGCGGAGGCGCAGGGACGCAGAGACTTTTTTCTCTGCGTCCCTGCGCCTCCGCGACTCTGCGTTGAAATTCCCCCGCCCCTACCTGGGCTAGGATTTCATCGCTGAACGGGGTACATTTCCTACCACTATGGCACGAGAACTTAAGACCCTTCGGAATATCGGAATCATCGCCCACATCGACGCCGGGAAGACTACCGTCACCGAGCAGATGCTTTACATGAGCGGGACCAAACACCGCGCCGGAGCAGTCGATTCAGGGACCACGGAAACGGACGACGATCCGGAAGAACAGCAACGGGGGATTACGATCTTCTCCGCCTGCGTGACCTTTCATTGGAAAGATTGCACCGTCAATCTTCTCGATACCCCCGGTCACGTCGATTTTACGGCGGAAGTGGAACGCTGCCTTCGGGTCCTCGACGGAGCCGTTGTCGTCTTTTCCGCGAGAGAAGGAGTCGAAGCGCAAAGCGAAACCGTTTGGCGACAAGCCAACAAGTACGGCGTTCCTCGAATCGTCTTCATCAACAAACTAGACCGCGAAGGTGCCGATTTCTATCGCGTCTTGGAAGAGATCGGACCTCGTCTCGGAGCAGACCCGATCGCCATCCAAATTCCGGTCGGTCAAGGCCCAGCGCATACGAGCGACCCGTTCCGTGGAGTCATCGACCTCGTCGAGATGAAACTTCTTACTTTCTCCCACGAAGACAGTGGCAAGACGGTTACGGTCCAAGAGATCCCCGAAGAACTTTTGGGAGATGCGCAAGATTGGCGCAACGAAATGTTGGAACGCCTCTATTCGCACAGCAGCGAGATGATGGAGCTCGCCATGGAAGAGAAACCCATCTCCACCGAACTGATCCGTTCCACCCTTCGTGAAGCATGCATTGCGATGAAGCTTCAACCTGTCTTTTGCGGGTCCGCATTGCATGGAGCTGGGGTGCAGCCTCTGCTCGATGGGGTCGCCAACTACCTGCCATGCCCCCTCGACCGCCCTCCGGTCGAAGGAATCGACCCGAAGAAGCGGGACAAAGTCCTCGTCCGTCATCCGAATGCGAAGGAACCCTTCTGCGGATTGGTCTTCAAAATCCTCCCCGCAAAAACGGGGGACATGTTTTGGATTCGTGTCTATTCAGGACGGCTTGATTCCAACTCTCGCGTTTACAACCCCAACCGAGATAAGAAGGAAAACGTCGCGCAGCTCTGGCAGATTCACGCGACGAAGAAAGAACGACAAGGGCAGATCGACTCGGTCGAGTGTGGTGACATCGCTTGTGCGATCGGCCCTCGAGACTCGATCACAGGGGATACCCTTTGCGACACGCGCGAGATGATAGAGCTCCCATCCATTCAGTTTGCGCAATCGGTTATCTCGATGGCGATCGAGCCGGAGAATACAACCGAACGGAAGAAGCTCGCGGAAGTTCTCGACATGCTCAAACGCCAAGACCCAACCTTCAACGCGATCGAGAACGCGGAGTCGGGGCAAACCCTCATCAGCGGGATGGGGGAATTGCACTTGGAGGTGATCAAGAATCGACTCGTCCGGGATTTCAAACTTGCCGTGAAGTTCTATAAGCCTCGCGTGAGCTATCGAGAAACGATCGGTGAAACAACGGAAGTGACAGGAGAATGCAATCGCCATGTCGGGGCTCACCAACTTTTTGCTCGTCTTCGAGTGCGCTTCGAACCACTTGAGGATTCTTCTGGCAAGGTGATCGTTCTCGACCGAACACCGGTCGACCAAATGCTTCCCGAAAGCCTCCGACAAGCAGCGTTGGAAGAGCTTCGCAACCGCGCCGAAGGTGGAGGGCTCATCGGTTCATTCCCCCTGACAGGAATTCGGATCAGCGTTTTGGGGGGTGAGATCGCTGAGACGGGGTCCGACGAAGTCGCTTTCCGAATCGCTGCAAACGATGCCTTTGACGAAGGGTTGAAACAAGGAGAGCCAACCCTCTTGGAACCGGTGATGAAGATGGACATAACCACTCCATCGGACTATCTCGGGGAGATCGTAGGGGACCTTCAACAACGTCGTGGGTTGATCGAACGAACCGAAGCGCGAGGAACGATGACCAACGTTCTTGCGCAAGCCCCTCTCAAGGAACTCTTCGGCTACTCCAGCGCCATTCGCTCCCTCAGCCAAGGCCGAGCCGGCTGCTCCATGGAGCCCCTCGGCTATCAAACCGCGCCAAAAGAAGACGCGGAAGCATTCGCGATTTAAGGGAATAGTGAGGAAGGCTGTGAAGCATTTTTCCCTGGGAAATGGTCCTTGTCTGGAAGGGGCTTGTCCCCACCAGACGCCGCTTTGGCGTCCTAGCACGCGCTGCGCTTTAGAGTTCTGCTCCCCTCGCCCCTTTTAGGGGAGAGGGGCTGGGGGTGAGGGGTAGAAGTGCGAGAAACAAAGGCCGCTCCTACTGTAGTACACTGATCCTGGCTTCCACCGAATCAATTCGGTGGGGAGCGGAAAAGGCTTTCTGAATGGAAATCATTCGAACACCGGCG
>CAYMXM010000340.1:0-5825 GCA_964394065.1 uncultured Pirellula sp.
GTATCGGGGGCAGGAAACGGAAGCGGCCAATGTAGAACGGAATTCATTCCGTTAACCAACGCCGCCATTCAACGCCGCCATCAGCGCAGTGAGCCGGTCTCCTGATCAGGGAACTCCAAGCCCCCCGCTAGTAGCGAGAGGCTCTCGCTGCATCCGGGGCCTTTGGCAGCCCTAAGATGGGAGCATGCAATGCGTGTATCGGGGGCAGAAGATGGAAGCGTTGTTTAACGGAATAAATTCCGTTCTACCTTGGGGACCTAACGAAACTGTCTTTCTACCCTTGGGTCTCGGAGAACGACGAAGGCCCAGATTCCGAATGGGATTCCTAAGAGGCAACAAGGGCTGAGAAGTGGAATCATGGCCACGATGGCTGCGGTTCGGGCCAGGGTATAGTTCTCAAGCTTGTACATGAGAATCGCGCCATTCAATACAAATGCGGTTGTCAATGCTAGCCCGATCCCCCAGATCGTTCGGATTATTATCTGCGTCTGTTTTGATATGGGCAAGGTTTGCAGTTCCTGATCGGCTGCCACCCCAGATATCAGCAAAAGCCCATCGAAAAGGAGTGACAGGAGCGATAGGAAAAGGGAGAGACCTGCTACGACAATCAACGCGACTGCGGGAGGCCGTACGATAGAACGTACGCCGTTGCCTCCAGGAGGCTGCATGGAATACTCATAGGGATTGGACATGCGAAAGACAATTCGTTTGAGAGTGTGGCATGGACGTCTCGCCCATGTTTGTAACTTGGGTTAATAGCCATTTTAGCGTTCTCCTGTTGGCTTCCGTCTGGATGGAGGCTTGTCCCCCTCCAGACGCCGCTTTGGCGTCCCAACCTTTTACTTTTGATTCAACCCCGCGCCGAGCATGCTCGCTTGTGCTTTGAGTCCGCGAATGATGTCGTCGACATCTTCTTGGGATTCGGCCGCATCAAGGGTTCCGATCGCAATGGATGCAAATGCGATTCCTTGGCGTGCCTGCTTGTTGAATTCCTGAGCGTTGATCGAGGAAATCAACTTGCTCGACTCTTCCCATTTCTTGAATCCCTCAACCGTCTCCTCTGGAACCCATCGTCCCTCCTGTCGAACCCATTTCGCTGACTGGGGTGGCATCCCTGCAACTGTTACTGTTACTACTGCCGAATCTTCGGTCTCTGAAGTGATCTCGATTTTCCGTTCCTTCGAGATCGCAAGGTCGAGAAGAGGTTTGGCTTCCGGTATCTGTTGTGCGACCAAATCTAGTTTGGGGATTGCAACCTCCAAGAAAGTCTTAAGAGAACCCCGAACCGGCTGCGAGCCGACCGCTTGCAGGTCGAGCGATTGGTCTGGGAGGATGGCCTCCAGAAAGTCGACAACCGGGTCATATGCTTTCTCTACCGTTCCAAGCATCCCCGGTGGAAGCTCCAATTCGGTACTGTTGAGCAAGTACTTTTTCTTGCTTCTCAACGCAGAGGTGAGGGTCTGTTTGAATCGACCTACGTCTTTCAAGACCGCAGGGTCGATTAGCTTGACGAACGCATGGACAGTCTGATCGACTTTGGATTGCGCGGACGCAGGGAGCGTATCCCAAAAAATCATGTAGTTCCCTTTTTCCGCCTCTGCATTGATCAGATTGATCGTCTGTTGGAGTGTCGCAGAATCGGGGATCGAAACCGGCTGATCCGAGAGAGCCAGGGGGAATAGACTTTCAGAGCTCCCTCCTACGTTGGCGATTCGCCTCGCCTTGCTGCGGCTCGCATCATCGAGTTTGTAAAGGGGGATGGTGAGTTCGCTTCCATCCTCCCGTTTCAGCTTCAGCTGAACGCCTTCGAGTGCGACGAACTCCGCTTCGATCGTTCGGGTCCCGCTGCTATCGGTCCACGTTTCCCAACCGTAGGTCGGTGATGCGAGAAAACAGGCTGAGAGAAAAGAACTTGCCAACCAGCGGAAAGGAAATCGGCTACTCATAGATCGGAAATCGCAATTGGGTATCTAAAGGGGGATTGGCGTCGAGGAAAGTTATTTTAATTCAACGACGGTCCAAGTTTAGGCGAGCGGCGGATGAAAATATACCATAACCTTATCAATTCCTCTGGGGAGAGTAACTCTCCACAGAGGACAACACGGTGAAGCATTTCCCGTGGAGAATGGTTCTTGTTCGGTGGGGCCAAGCCTTGGGCTGTCAAAAAGTTGGTGTTGACATGAGTTTTCGTGCAGCCATTTTTATTCCGCAGCCGCCGTTATCGTCCGACCGGGGCTCGCCCCCGTCGGACGCCGCGTTGGCGTCCTAGAACGCGCTGCGCTTTAGAACTCTGCTCCCCTCGCCCCGTTTCGGGGAGAGGGTTACAACAATCTACTCCCTTAGGCTTTTATCTTCCGATCCCCTTAATTCAGCGGCAGATAAATGCTCGAAGGCTCATTACAGAAGATTCTTGATAGGGCGCAATTGGTTACGACTCATTACCTCATTAAACTCCTCATTCGCATCGGCAATATCTTCTTGGCTCGCGCCTGATCCTACCAACGCTTCGATGCGAGCCGCGTGTCCCAATTGAAAGTTGGGAAACTCGCTTACCAATAGTTCTGTGAACTGATTGGCCTTTGCATAATTGCTGGCGTTGATCAAACCGCGACTCAAATTCAGTAGAATCCCAGGATTGGACGTAGCATTCGGCATCGATTCGATCAGCTTCAACGCTTCCTCTGGTTTTCCCTTTCTCAAGGCTGCGGTTGCTTTTTCCAGAGGAGTGACCCCTACAGCCGTTCGGGTCATGGTGGACATAATGACGCCGAAAAACTTGATCAAACTCCAAAGCAATGAGACGGCACCGATAATCAAAAGGATGGGAAAGAAGCGATCCATGAAAACTATCGTGAATACATTGAGGACGCCAACGCCAATTGCGATTCCCAGACTGGTTAGGAACGCGACCGACGTGCTTCGAGCGTAACAGCGATGGCAAACGCTCCCTCCTGGCTTACCAGAAGCCGCATTGTTCGATTTCAATTTGGTGTAGTACGAACACCCGGTGCAAATGCCGTAGTTAGCATCTTCTACGTTCAATTCGGCATTCAGGAATCGATTACAATTATTGCAGTAGAGATTGCTATTGTCTGCATAGGGTGCAACATCCATCATCGATTCGCAAGTCGGACACTTCACCAGATAGGCTTGTTCGTTCGAGGGCAAACTGCTTAAGTAGTTTTCGATATCAGATCGGAGTACGGTGTGTTTCAGTTGTTGAACAAGTTCCGGACCTAACTTCTTCGGATTGAACGTGAGATTCCAAGCATAGACTTGCGAAGTCTCAACGGGATCCACTTTCCCGGGGTTCTTCTTTTCCTGTTTCAATTTCTTTAACCAGCTTGCATAGTCCAGACCAACGACAATCAGGACGACCGATTGATCTGTCGCGGCCCCCACTGCCCAATTCTCTCGCGGCAACAGGATGTCACCCTGCTTCAAATGAATGATCGCTCCGTCGGGATCGATCGTTACATTACACGAGACCTGCTGTTCTCCAACGCGCATCGAAGCTGGAAACTCGACTTTGCTCCAAGGAGCGGACTGGATCTCATCCAATAGGTTGTGCGAGGTCATTGCAGCGTTAAATGAAAAGAGTGATAAGGAGAACAGACATCTCGCATTATACATGCTTTGCAAAGCTGTGAAGCATCTTAAAGGGGAGCCGAAACATGGAAGTTATTTCGGGACAGTTCCTTAGCCGAATGCGAATAGGTCCGTGTATTCCGGATCCAAGGTGATGAGTTGAGCGGTCCGTTCGGCGAGGGCGGAGATCGTCATCAAAGGATTGCAGGCGATCGATGTGGGAAACATCGCACCGTCACAAACATACAACCCTCGATGAACTCGGTGCTCGCCCGACTGCGGGTCGATGTCCCCTCCCGCGACCGTGTCGTAAACCTGCCCTTTATGATTGACGACACCACTTCTCGGATCGTCGCTCATCCCGCATCCGCCGAGGGGGTGAACCGAGATCATCTTATCCCCGAAGACTCGTAGATAACTGTACTTACCTCCGTGGCCGTGGGCGATCCGGGAGAACTGTTCCCGAATGCGCCGACGGTAATCGCTCTTCAACAGCCCTGGCCATGAAACATAGGCGTTTCCATTATCCTCCAAGATGAGCTTCCCCTCCTGCCGATCGTGACCCATCCCGAGAAGAATCTGGGTCGTATCCAAATCGACATCTCGCATTAGAAGAGAAAGGGTCGTTGCGTACGCTCTTGCTGCAACTCCATCCTGCACGAGGGTTCGATCGTAGAGATTGGGAAGGTTCGGTGTCGTAATATTTGTCTGAACCGTAGGACCGACTCGAATCTCCTCCGTCGGATACGCGCTGGTTCCCGCGATATGCGTTGCGACCGCGGTCTTGCGAACAAACCCCAACGCGTCGCCGTTCCCACTCCAGTTGCATCCGAGTTGCCTTGAGAACTCCAGCCCCATTTTCTGGGATCGCATCAAGATCTCCGAGGAGCCGATACTCCCTGCCCCTAGAACTAGGATCCTGCAAGTCGTCCAGCCGAGCCGTTTCTCATGAGTCCCATCTTCATGCCGATGATGGAAGATGAAATTGACGCGCCAATGACCGTTCCATCGCTCGATCGATCGCACCTCTGTCTGCGAGAACATCATCGTATTGTTCCGTCTCGCCACCGGAAGGTAATTGGTAGCGAGTGTGTTCTTAGCCCCTACGTTGCAACCGGTCAAACAATCTCCGCAATCGATGCAACCTCGTTGCACCATTCCGTGTTCATTCAAGATCGGCAGAGAATTCCGAGGTCCAGTTCGCGTAACGGTCAACGCAGCTGCTTCGAAATGCAGCCCGTAGTCCTGCAACTTCTCCACCGCCAATCGTTGCGATCGCATCTTCTCGGTATGATCCCAAGGCTCTTGTCGCACCCCCAGTTCGCGAGATGCTTGATCGAAGTAGGGGTTGAGATAGTCGATATCTCGAAGCGCACTGGGCCAAGGCGTTTGCAAGAAGACTTCACGGTCGGGACGAATAGCGACACTCGCGTTGATGAGAGAAGAGCCACCGAGGCCGCTTCCGCTCAAAACCGCAATGTCATCGCATTGGAGAACATTGAATAGTCCCGTCGGATTCTCGACCGTTCGTTGCTTGCGCCCGAACAGACGCAATCGAGATTCGTCGGTAACCCCCTTGAGCGTATCCGGGAAGTTACCTGGGACCCATTCTCTTCCTCGTTCCAACAGCCCGATGCGACTTCCAGGGCGCATCTTCTCACTCAATCGAGCCGCAGCGATTGCGGCCCCATATCCCGATCCGACGACCAATACGTCAAACTGAAACGGTTTCCCTTCGTAGGGCATGCGAAAAATCCACTCGGGCTCCGCCGTCAACTTGCCACCATACGGAGCGAGGCTCCTCTGGTAGTCCTCTCGAGCCGTCTGTTTATAGACGCTGTCCGCGGACTTCCTCCGATTCCAACGCTTGGGCGCGGTGCCAGCGCCGATGTCCCCTCGCGCGTTCTCCGCAGCGGCTGCGAGGGTGCATGCGGCAGCGCCCTGCATCCATTGACGACGAGTAACATTGTTTTCAGATTTGGAGGTCACGGATCTACGGTGGCATGGGGAGACCTAGGGATAATCGTAGGTATCGACACTCCTTGTCGATACGCTCCGCTTTTTCTGTGCGATCCGGAGAGCTTGCCTTGCTTGCCTGGTTTGATATCGGCGCCGTGAAGCATATTCAGGAGCCCCTCTGTTGTCCGTCGGGGAGCGGCGGCACAAAGTAGCGGAACGGCGTTTCTTGTCCGACCGGGGCTCGTCCCCGTCGGACACCGCTTTGGCGCCCTAGAACG
>CAYMXM010000341.1:0-5807 GCA_964394065.1 uncultured Pirellula sp.
TGCGCCGCGATCTCTAAGCCCGTTCAAATCGGGAAGTTATTTCAGGACAGTTCCTAAGACAAAGTCTAGGATCTGGTCGTTTTGTCCGCCGCTCGCATTAGATAATGTATTCAGAACTAAGCTAGCTCGCCATCGGAAACGACATCGAAACAACGCACTGGCGTTTCATCCAGTCGGAAAGGTAGGCGAACATCCGTTCGCGTTGGAGATCTTCATGGAGTTCATGTCGGCAGCCCGCCCACAATTTGAACCGGGCGACGCCAGGGGCTGACTCGGCAAACTGCTGACTTGCGAGAGGACAAACGAGTGAGTCGTCCGATCCATGCATAACCAACGTTTGTGTCATAAGCTCCGAGGCATGCTCCAACGCCCAGATTCCGCTATCGATCAAGCCTGCCGCGAGACGGAGCGAAATGGCCTTATGAACGTGACGATCCCGAAGAAAAGCGTCTTGGGCTCTACGATCTTGGCTCAGTTTCGACGCTTCGACCGAAGCGATCAAACGAAAGTTGGGAACCCTCTTTGCGAGCCATCGCCCCGCATCCATGAAGCTCTCCTTCGGCATCTTGGCAGGGCGAAGCATCGGGGAACCTGCGATGATCCCTCGCAGCTTTTGGCAAACGTTCGGGCGTCGAAGGGCAAGATTCAGGACTAGGTTCCCACCCATGCTCTGCCCGTAAAGAAACTGTGGAGAGTTTCCGAACAGCTCTTTGGAATGGTCGATTCCAGCCTCGACTTCGTCCAGCAACTGTTCGTAGGAATCGATGCATCCTCGCCGGCCTGGGCTTCTGCCATGCCCGACGAGATCGATTGCTACAACAGCGATTCCCATCGACGCGAGCGACGTTCCCATTCCGGAGAATCGTCCGCCGTGAGCTCCGAGTCCGTGGACCACGGTCATGGTTGCCCACGGGGTTTCTGAGTTTGGCACCCAGGTATGGATGTATCGCCTACCTCCGCGAAGCTCTAGATCTCGAGCATCGCACGAAACAGTCTGTCCGTATTCCATCACGCTGTTACTACCTTAGGCTAGAAGAGATAGGCGTTGGCCAAACTCCTAGAAGTATCGGAACCGGCAATACTGGAAAATTAGGTAAAATTGGATCAATCGAAAAAGGGTTCCTAGCTTCTAAGAATCGATGCACGAACTGTTATCAAAAAACCGATAACGATAAACCTCGCTTTTTCCCCGCAGCCCCAACGAGCTTCCTAAATACGGCATGTCGAACCATCCCGCCGATAAAATTCGCCAAACGCTTCGTAGTTACGTCGCGAGACACGTAACACTTGGTGAAGATGCCATGATGCTCGAAACAACCTTGATCCGGGACGGAATGTACTGCGGGCGGCGATTTGCACTCGAAGGGTTCCAAGTGGTCTACTTCGTCGAGGAAGGGCAGATCAAACTCTACGGAGTGGAAGGGGAGATCTTGCAGACCTGCAGACTCCACGAGTTTCTCGCAGATTCAACCGAACAAAAACGCGCCGCGTAATTCTGCTCGTGGCCCGGGCGTCCCGCCCGGTGGAGTTGTAGGGTGTGTGAAGTGGTCGCCCCCCATCACAACCCGTGGCGTAAGCGAGGGACAGCGTCGCGAGTGCACGTAGCCCCTCGCCGGGATTATCTCGAGCGTCGGGTGGCACGTCCCTGAGGCACGAAGGGCGTGTTGCGATACCTGAGATGGATGTCTGGTTGCCAGCGCTGTCCCTCGCTTACGCCACGGGTTGTGATTTTCGGGCCTCGCTTACGCTCGGCCAAACTATCCCAAATACCTTACGTTCGCGCTGATGCGTCAGGCCACCACCGCGATCCAAGCAACCACGTAACACACCCTACTTCAAACCGATGCTCAACCAAAGGTTCAACAAATTAATCCCGTTGAACAGCATGTGAATCGTGATGCAGGTCACGATACTCTGTCGAAGTTGATAAATTCTCCCGAGGACGATTCCAAACAAGATCAACGGGATCCAGCTGAGACCATATTCTCCGTGCGCCAAACCAAACAAGGTTCCACTCAGCACGGCTGGCCACCACGGAGAAACCGGCGGTTTGTCACTTGTTGCAGGCGCGTCTAGCTCCGACGGCTGGTCGACCGGGGAATAACCGAAGACGAACGCTTCGGGGGTGCGGCCAAAGTGAATCGACTCGAACCAACCGATGAGCATCGTTCGAAAGAAAAACTCCTCCGAAATCGGGGCAGCGATCACCGCCATCCAAGCGATAATTCCAAACAACCAGGGGACCTCCTTCATCATATCGATCACAGGGTGATCGTATTGAACCCCGCTCAGATAATTGACCACCCCCGAGAGAACCATCAAGAGTGGCAGGGTCAAGAAAAGAAGCCACACTCCGACTCCGATGTCCCGTCCAAGTCGTTGCGGTTGCCACCCGAGTTTGTCTCCCCGGCATTCCGTTCTCAATCGGATAAAAAGGATGACCACCGCAACCACGACAAGCTGCATGGTTGCCACGACTCCGCTCCATACCACTCCCTCCGCTGTCATCTTCCCCCAACGCTTTTCTTGCGTCGCGCTGTCGGTAGACACTTCTGCAGAAATGGGGCTAGTAGCATCTTTCAGGTTTTCGCTCCCCTCGCCCCTTTTAGGGGAGAGGGGCTGGGGGTGAGGGGTTGGAGCGTTAGTAACAAAAACCACGTTGGAAACCGTGTGCTTCACCCTCTCCTCCCCGATCGATTGGAGGCTATCCCCAATCCCAACCCGACGCGTAAGCGAGGGACTGCTGTGCCAGTAAGCGTGGCGTTTGTCGGAGGGGCTTGCGAGTGGGGTGGCACGTCCCTGAGGCACGAAGGGCGTGCTATGGTGCTTTATGCGTGAAGCGTGATCATCAGTGCTATCCCTCGCTAACGCCTCGGGTTGTGATGGCGTGGCCTCGCTTGCGCGATGCCTCATCTGCACGAATACAATCAGCAGGACGACGACTGCGCCGGCAAAGAGAATATCTATCAGTCCGACGGTGGCGAGGGGAGCGCGGGCCAGGGAAAACGGAATTCCGTTCGCGCTTCGATAAACCCAAACCCCAAAAGCGAGGATCCCCCCCATCAACATCGAGAGGATAACCAGTCCGAGCAAAGTGGCTTGCACCATCTGCTCGGGAGACAAGTTCTCGTACTCCATCTCTCTTCTTACTTCCTATTTCGGTTTTCGAACCACGATGAGGATGTATTCGATTCCCGAAACGATCGTGATCAAGATGGTTGCGTAGATGGTGATATACGTTGCGATACGAAACCAATTTGTCAAATCAGGGGTCGCGACCCAAACCAAAGCCATGACGACCGAAACGCACTGAAAGACCATCTTCCACTTCCCTAGTTGCTTCGCTGAGAAGTCGCCACCTCTCCCCTCCACCATACTCCGAAGGCTTGTGACGAGAAGTTCACGCCCGACGACCAGAGTCGCCATCCAGGGACGAAGCGGGCTCTCTGGAACACCTCCGAGAGCGATCATGGCGCCGCAGATGATAATCTTATCGACGAACGGATCTAAGATCCTCCCGAGCTTCGTCTTTTGATTGAACTTCCGGGCCCACCAACCATCGATCCAGTCGGTGCTCGCAGCGATGATGAAACAAATCATTGCAGGCCAGTACGCCGCCACCTCGATGAGATAGAAAACGAAAAAGGAGAGGAGTAACCTCAACCCCGAAAGTGAGTTCGGGACGTTCCAATTCGAGGGTTCACGTTGGGCCGAATCGTTCACTGATGATTCTCACTAAGGCGAGCTGCAGAACATGGTAGCGGAAAGCCACGACCCCTTCGGCAACGGGTTCGAAGTCGTAGGGTGTGTGAAGTGGCCGCTGCTTCCAGCTCAGATCGAGATAGCGAGTCAACCATCGTTTTCATTGCAATCACCTTTGCACCCAAAGCGGCCACGGAACACACCGGAAGTGTAGTGGACACCCCCAAATTCCAACTTGATTTTTTATTTTTAGCACTCCTACCCCTCAACCCCGGCCCCTCTCCCCGAAGCGGGGCGAAGGGAGCAGAGATCTAAATCGCGACACGCCGAGACTTAAAAAACACGGCAGCTATATCGGGACAGTTCCTAATGAGCCTCCCCCACGGCTGCTCCGATGAGGTCGTAGTCCTTGTAGGAAACGATCTCGCAATCGACCAAAGCCCCAGGTTTCAGGGGGTGGGATGGGTCCCCGGTAACGAAAACGGTGGAGTCGACATCGGGGGCATCCCCATAGGATCTCCCAAGCCATATGTTGTTTGCCTCGTCCACTCCCTTATCGATGAGGATCGGTAACTTCTTTCCTATCTGCTCTTCACACCACGCAAACGCGTTCTGTTGCTGAATCGCCATCAACCGATTGCGGCGTTCCTTCTTGATGCGCTCGGGAAGGTGATCGGTCAGTTTCGCGGCGGGAGTGTCAGGTTCGATCGAATAAGCAAATACTCCCAAACGCTCGAAGCGCAGCTCTGCGACGAAGTCCTCGAGATCTTCGAACTGCTCCTCGGTCTCACCAGGGAAGCCCGCGATCATCGTCGTCCGAAGGACCAAGTTAGGAATCCCCCGTCGAAGTTTGGTCACCAGTGCATGGGTTTGTTCTTGGGAAACCCGCCGCGACATCCGCTTCAACATCTGATCGTTGATATGCTGCAACGGAATATCGATGTAGGGAAGGATTCGTTTAGCGCTAGCGATCGTCTCGACCAAATGATCATCGATATACATCGGATAGAAGTACATCAACCGTATCCAATCAAGACCGTCGATCGCATCTAGTTCTTTCAGCAACTCCGCGAGGCGAGGCTCCCCGTAGATATCCATTCCGTAGTAGGTGGTGTCTTGAGCGACGATGATGATTTCTCGAACACCATTTTCTGCTAGCTTGCGAGCCTCCTCGAGGATCTTCTCCATCGGTTTGCTCGCATGTTTCCCTCGCATCTTCGGAATCGCGCAGAAGGTGCAAAGGCGATCGCACCCTTCCGAAATTTTTAAATAGGCGAAGTGAGCTGGAGTCACTTGAAGACGATAATCATCCGACAAAGCGCGGATGGGGGCTGGTCGGAAGATGGTTCGCTGCTCATCAAGACCGTCCATGAATCGATTGACGATCGTCGTAATATCGTCTCGGCCGAAAACTCCGACCATCCCGTCGATCTCTGGGCGCGCCTCGAGCAAATTCTCCTTTTGACGCTCGGCGAGGCATCCGGTAACGATCACTCCGCGGATCTTCCCCTGCCGCTTCAGTTCGAGCATCTGGTCGATCGCTTCGAACGATTCCTTCCGGGCGTTGTCGATGAATCCGCACGTGTTGATGACCACGAAATCGCTATTCTCCGCGTTGGAGACTAGCTTGAAGCCATCCTTTTGCAGGAGCCCGAGCATCTGCTCGCTGTCGACCAGATTCTTGGGACACCCCAAGCTAATAAAGGCGTAGGACCCACGGCTATTCTCCCCGCAAGCCAAGGAAGGGTCAGGAGTCGGGCTGTCGAGGTTGACGATCGGAAGTGCGCGCATGCGGTTGTTTTAGAGAGCCGGCCTGAAATCCGGCGCTAGGTCGAATGAAAACGAAAGGGCAAATACGGATGAAACAGCAAAAAGGGGAGCAGAAAACAACCCTTGATCATACCACCCCCTGCTCAGGAGGCTAGATCAGAAATGCTTAACGGCGTTGGGTGAGGGGTAGGCGATTCTCGGTTGTTCACTTATCAGCACTTCGGGTACATTAAATCCCACGAAGGAACAGTCCCGAAATAACTTCCGTGTTTTTCTCGGCACGCGCCGCGCTTTATATCTCCGCTCCCCTCGCCCCGCTTCGGGGAGAGGGGCTG
>CAYMXM010000342.1:0-5788 GCA_964394065.1 uncultured Pirellula sp.
TTCTACCCCTCACCCCCGGCCCCTCTCCCCGAAGCGGGGCGAGGGGAGCGGAGATTATAGAGCGCAGCGCGTCCTAAAACAAAAACGCGAATGTTACTTCGGGGCATTTCCTTAATACGTCACGAGTTCGTCAGGTAGGTGGAGAAACTGGTTGTAGAAGAGGAGTTTCCAACGGTCGCCCGATTGTACTAAACAAGTCACCGAGGTGTTTGCCGGGTCTTCGATGTGGGGATTGAAATCGTCGACCTCTAGAAACGCCTCGAGCAACCTGAGTTTCAAGTCCGCGTGGATCACCATCGCAACCCGTCGTTGGTGGTGCAGATCCTGTTGTGACTCAAACCAAATTCGCACAGTTCGCGCTCGCTCGCGTGCCATGCAAATCGTTTCGTAACGATCGAGTGAATTCCATCCGGTGCCATTGATCCGTTCATCGAGAATCCAATGTGGATAGAGAGTCTCGATCGCTTCTCGATTCCTACCTGGCTCCGCTTTTTTCCCGATCGCTTCGTGGCCGCTGTAGCAACCACCTTGTTCGAAGAGGTCTTGGCGCACGATCGGCGTCAGCCCCGTAGTCTTTGCGATGGGCGCTGCGGTTTGCAGAGAGCGGAGAAAGGGACTGCAATAGAGGAGGTGCGGTTGGTAGCGAAGGAACATCGAAGCGAGACAATTGGACTGCTCTACACCGATGGGGGTGATTCCAGGGTCAGGAATTCGCTCCGCATCGGGTTTCGCGTTGTTCTCGGATTGCGCATGGCGCACAAGATAAAGAGTCGTTGAGAGCATGGTGTCTTGCGAAAAAGAAGCAATATAGCAAGAGGCGTCGGTCTCCCCTAGTGCAAGCCCCATGGTAGCATCCCACTCGGGGATTCAAAGGTACCTAATACCCTCCGAGCTTTCCTCGATTCTGCTTCTGCTCGACTAAAATCTAGTTCGCCCAAATCGCGAAACCGATAAAATTACCTTGAAAGTTTCTTGTTAGTTGTTGCCATTCATCCGCGGTGGCGATCGGGCCACCTTCTAAATAAGGCAGCATCGGCGAACCTTGGATGATCATAATGGGGTCTACTTCTTCTAGCTCATAGAACAGTCGCTTCAAATTCACGCCTTGTCGATTCTCGACGCCGCGCCAAAACGGGATCAGCTTTCTCCCCTGCAGCATCGATTCCCATTCGTTCAGCACGAGTCCCCAAGCGTTGATCATCTCTTGCGGGACTTGCAACCGAGGTTGAAACGCGACTTGTTTGGCGTTCGGAAGCCATTCACGTTCGCGATCTGTTTCCGCCTGAATCGATTTCCAATTCTCTCGACTGTGTTCCACCATTCTGAGCAACTTGCTGTGGCAATTGATCATGCGTTGGCGATCTTGAACTTTCCAAGTGCTCTTGTGAATTGTGGCAATGATATCGACGAAGAATCGATAGTCATGATACTCCGACGCCCGTTCTTGCCGCTGAAACTCAAATACAGACTCAGCACCATCAAAAATGGTGGCGGCCCCTAAATTCCAACTTTCCTCAAAATCCAACGCCAGAATGAAGTCGCACATCGCACTGGCTAGGGAGCAATAACCTTGCAGCCAGATGGCGTCCGAGCGATCGAAATCGACAACTAGATTTTCTTGATTTCGCAAATCCCCTAGCGCACGCCCCACAACAACCATTAATTGCTCCCTTTTTTGGGCTGCTCCATCTTTGTTGATATCCAGATGCACTTTCGCTAGATCCAATGTTAGTTTGACCTCTGCATTGCCAATACCGCCAAGCGTCTCGTAAACTTCATCGATCTCTGTTTGAAAGTTTTGGAATAAGTTACGGAACTCTTCATACGTAATTCGCTCTGCCCCTAACTCCTCGCCAACCTCCAGCCTCAAAAAGGGAATCATTCCCAATACAGAACGAGTTTTTCCGTGCTGAGCAAACTTTTGCCCCAGCGTTTCGATAGCTGAAAAGAACTTTAACGTTGCGAGTTCGAATTTCAGTTGTTCGGATTTCTGAACTCGCAGTTTCTCTTTGACCTCCTTAACCCCATCCTTTGCGTTGCCCACATAGAGGTATCTAGCAACGTAGGAATCCTGGGGGGCGACTGCATCTTGGGCAAAGCAAATCGAGGGTAAGGTCATGGCGGCTATAGTGGCGCAACACGTTAGAACGAACGATTGGCAAGTCATGATTAAGCTCCTTGGAGAAGTTCGGATAGATGTCAGAATACTGGGGCTAGTGCTGGGCTGTCAAAAGGTTGGTGTTGACATGGGGTTTCGTGCAACCATTTTTATTCCGCAGCCGGCGTTATCGTCCGACCGGGGCTCGTCCCCGTCGGACGCCGCTTTGGCGCCCTAGAACGCGCTGCGATTTAGAACTCTGCTCCCCTCGCCCCGCTTCGGGGAGAGGGGCCGGGGGTGAGGGGTAGGAGTGCGAGAAACAATGGCTGAGTTCCTCTCCATTCCCAAGCGAATCGGAGAACGAAACTTGCGCAAACATAAATCCTCACAACACCAACTTTTTGACAGCCCAGGCCAGTGGCACGCCATGAGGCACGAAGGGCGTTCTGTGAGACTTTGAGAGGGACGCCTGGTTGCCAGCGCTGTCCCTAGCTTACGCCACGGGTTGTGATTTTCGGGCCTCGCTTATGCCTCGGCCCGACAAACGCTCTCCCCAAAGCGCTGAACGGCGTTGCGACGATCCTTTCCCTTTTGCTAGACTCACCGGGAACGGCGCTGGAACCACGGAGGATCGGCGCAAGAGTACACACCCTAATCTAGGTCTGTGATCACCCTTTGTTTGTTGATCGAATGGCCGTCCTGGAGTCAATGGAATGAGTCAACATCCCCGAGTTTATTGCCTGAAGCAACTCACCGGCACCGCAATACTCGCTACTACCCTTGGAAGTACCGCTTTTTCTGCTGAAGTGGATCCTCAGGTCTCCAAGGCCTTGGGCTATAAACCACGACAAACGACCATCGCCTACGATCAAGTCGCCGAAGATGACATCGAAAACTGCACTGGGAAATACGAAACCAAAAGCGGTGTCGAAGGTCTGACGGTATACGCCCAGAACGGCCAAGTCCTGCGCAGGTTCACCGATACGAATGGTGACAAAAAGGTAGATCAATGGTGCTACTATAAAGATGGCATCGAAGTTTATCGGGATATCGACAGCGATTTCAACTCAGTAGCCGACCAGTATCGCTGGCTCGGAACCGCCGGAACTCGCTGGGGAATCGATCGAAACGAAGATGGCAAGATCGACTCTTGGAAGTTCATCTCCGCCGAAGAGGTCACCGTCGAACTGGTCGAGGCGATCAAATCGAACGATGCGGAACGCTTTCGCCGTCTCTTGCTCAGCGACCAAGAGATCAATCAACTCGGCCTCGGGGAAGAAAAAACCCAACAGCTTAAGGAACGGATCGGAGCAGCCCAAAAGGGATTCGCGGAGTTTGTCAAATCTCAAGACCTGATCCAAAGCAACACGAAATGGGCTCACTTTGCAGCGGACAAACCAGGGGTTGTCCCTGCCGGAACCGATGGTTCCTCCGCCGACGTGATCGCCTATGAAAACGTAATTTCGATCGTTGATAACGACGGATCCAGCCAACAATTGATGGTTGGAACGCTAGTCCAGCTGGGATCGACCTGGAAACTAACCGATCTCCCTAAGACGGTAGGGGAGGGTTCGATGCTTGCCGAAAATGGATTTTTCTTTCCCTCGGCGACCGTTGCTGCTTCAGGACGCAATACCGCGATGCCGGAAGGTGGAAGCGGTTTGAGTGGTGAAGTTCAAACCTTGCTAAGTGATCTTGAGAAGACCGATAGCCAACTTCGCGAACCTGGAACCAGTCCGAGCAAGATGACGAGCTTGCATGATCAGCGGGCGCAAACCCTCGTGAAGCTCATCAACGCGACCAAGGGTACCGAGGAGATGGAACTATGGGTACGCCAGTTCGTCGACTCCGTTGCCTCCGCGACGATGCAAGATGAATACCCCGAAGGGCTAGATCGGTTGCGATCGTTTGAATCGCAACTCTCCAACCTGCCAGGGGGAAAGCCTCTCATGCCTTATGTTGCCTATCGAGTTCTGAACACCGACTACCAGCTCAAATGCATGGGCGAAAACGTGAACTTTGCCAAACTGCAAGGTGATCACATCGACAATTTGGAAGCGTACGTCGATAGCTATTCCGATAGTCCCGACGCAGCAGACGCGATGATTCAACTCGCTCTCAACAACGAGTTGACCGGCAATGAAACCGAAGCTAAGACATGGTATCAGAAGGTTGCCAAGAGCTTTCCTGCCACCGTCGAAGGAAAAAAGGCGAGTGGAGCCATCGCTCGATTGAGTCTCACAGGACGAAGCTTTGGCCTTGCAGGGAAGACCCTCGATGGAAAGACAATCGATACCAAGCAGTTCACCGGGACACCGATGGTCGTTCAATACTGGGCTTCCTGGTCCGAACCCTGCAAGATGGATATGAAAAAGATCCGAGATGAACTCGCTAGAAACCCGAGGGCATTCAATGTGGTTGGGATCAATCTCGACACCGAACGAGAAACGGCTGCCAAATCCCTTCCCCCTGGCTTGGCCCCTTGGGCCCACATTCACGAGGGGAACGGGTTTGAAAGCGAACTTGCGATGGGGCTCGGAGTCTTCACCGTCCCTGTTACGATTCTGATCGACGGTAGCGGGAAAGTGGTGAAGTGCGGCGCGAATTTCTCGCAAGAGATGGAGGAGGCTCTCTACGGAATGATGGAGAGTAGCTCCGGAGCTCGCAACGCGAAGCTCCCCGTAGCGACTCCACCACAAAACAACGCTCGAGTTGCACCGACGGGAGCAGGGCCTGGAACTGCTGCTCCAGGGGCCCGCCCCCCCGCCAATACAACGCCATCGAGGACTCCAAATACCACGCAACGACCTCCTCAACGAGGAACGCGATAGGAGGTAGTAGTCACCCTCCCCTCCGGGGAGGGGCGACGCATCGGTGGTAAGGGAGGGGACGCGAAGCGTCCCCCATCACACACCCTACGACGGGTGACCGGCATCTCCCTCGTTTGGGGTTGATAGGCGTTAGTGATCTGGTTAGGCTGGTGGCGTATATATGTGGTGAAATCCTCCTCCCGTATTCGGGAGCAAAAGGAATAGTGCCGGGGGTGCTCATTCGACACCTCGGTGATTTGATTCGAGAACCTTCGTATTTTTTGGGAGCAACGGCTCGTGGGTGTTAAGAAGACAGGTCGGGGGCGACGCAAGATTGGCCGTAAGAAGAGACGGATGCGAGCAAGAATTCGCCATCGCAAGAAGTAGGCACATGCCACCCGGTTGTAAGAAATTAAATGTTAACGGTGGGCGCGAGCCCTGCCGTTACTATGTACCGCCGCGAGCACTTCAATCGTGGCCTGGGCGTCTCGCCCGGAACAGCCTTTGCGACTCCGGGCCACGCACGCATGGAAATGGTAAAAGCTTATCTACCGATCGCCTAACAGATCCAGGATACTGAAATCTACCTGGGAATCAGAAATCTAAAAGTGCGAGTGCCGCTGGTGGGACTCGAACCCACACGGGGCTTACGCCCCAGCAGATTTTAAGTCTGCTGCGTCTGCCATTTCGCCACAGCGACAATTGGCACTCTCAAGCGAAGCAGTCTAACCGATTGCCCCAAAGTCAGCTAGCGCACTTACCCAAATTAGGCTCTCATTAGAGTGGCCTGACGCATCGGCGGTAAGAGGGTGGACGCGAAGCGTCCCCCATCACAACCCGTGGCGTAAGCGAGGGACAGCGTCGCGAGTGAACGTAGACC
>CAYMXM010000343.1:0-5788 GCA_964394065.1 uncultured Pirellula sp.
CTATCCCTCGCTTACGCCACGGGTTGTGATTTTCGGGCCTCGCTTACGCGTCGGTCAAACAGCCCAAACACCTTGTATTCTCGCCGATGCGTCAGGCCACCCCAAAAAGGGGAGGGGTACATCCGTTTTTTTCTTCCGCTACGATTCAGATTAGAATCGGTATACGAGACCGGTTTGAAGTCCATGGACGAAGACGCCGTCGGTACTGAATAGAGATCGTGGTGCCCCGCTTCCTGTTGAAGGTTCGGGGGGGAATTGGGAAACATTCCGATCAATCTGTCCTTCAGGTTGGACTGCATTCCCCCAGTATAGAGCATGGTATCCGATACTGAACTCCCAACAGGCGTTGAGGGGCCTGCGTGCTCCGATGTAGATTTCCGGCATCGCGCTGAATTGGCTGCTGCTTCGCGTACCCATGTTGGTTTCTTGGGCAAGCAACCCGCCGTTGAAAGTCGCTTCTCCAGCTCCAGGAACACGAGTCACTGTCGAGCCATCGATGGTGACCTTGGCGTTGTTGACCCCCAAGTTGACTAACCCTCGGACATCGAACTCCCAACATCCCAGTCGCTCGTGGTAGTCAAATCCCACCGACACCCCAAAGAATTGGTTTCGCGTGCTGAACCGATCGAACGATTCGACGGTGGTCCCCTGGATAATCCCTCCTTGCCCAACGATGTATCGCGAGGAATCGTTGATCGACAGGTCTCCCTCTAGCGAGCCGTAGCGAAATCCTATTAGAGAATTGGCTCGAAACGTCTGCGTGGTTATCGATCGCTGGTGAAGCAGAATGTCGAAGAAATGGAGTTCGGATTCGCGGTTGATGGCAATATTGCCTCTCAGGAAATCGGGGTGAGCGACCAGTTTCGCCGACTCGCTGCCAGTCAGAGTATCGAACACCGGGCGGGCCAGCAAAGGAAACGTATTGCTATCATAGTGTTTCGTTTCCGACTGACTTGGTAGCCAGGTAAATCGGAGTTCAACACCGCTTCTATCGGCAGGATCGAATGTCCAACCTTTCGATAGTCGGAAGCCCGATGCGAGCGGATCGTCCAACCCGCTGTTTAGAGTTGTCGTTCTCCCCCCCAATACGCCCGTTTGAGCAGGAGCTGTTCCCGACGGACTAGCGGTGATCAAGGGAGGGGCATCAGCGGAACCGATCGACCATAATAGATAGTCAAACGAGCACCAAGTGTTCCCGTTTCTTGGGTTGAGCCAGAGCTGTCCATTGTTCCCTATGAAGGGTTCGTTCTCATACCACTGGCTCGTTTCCGAGTTCGAATGGGACGAGGCCATTAGGGGACGGTGGTCCTGACCCTGCGCAAGCTCGATTCCGATCAAGAGGGTGCAGAGTGTTAGGACCAAGTGGGACCAGCTAAGCTGCCCCCCCCGGTATGAGAATCGATGAAACATGAACAAAAATGTGGTGCAGGTACGCCCCCCTGCGCTCGTCTATCTTCTTCAATCGGTACAAACTACCAGGATGGTTAGGCAAATTTGTCAAAATCGGAAGTTTTTATTCAGAAGCAAATGCGAACTCAAGGGGCGAGCTCTTCGGATGGTAGGAACAGGACTGAGGAAGGGGGGGACTTCCATTGAACCGCAGAGGACGCGGAGGGACGCGGAGTTAAAACCAGAATAGGTAGCTATCGCTCCCCTCGCTACGCGATTCCAAACCACGCCCATCGCTTCGCTCTGAGCGTGCCACCCTTGACTCCACCTCTTACCTCCGATGCGCGAGCCCGGGAAGGGCGAAGCCCTCTTCTTCCTCAAGTCTCAAGCCTCATCCCTCAAGCCTGCTCTCAAAACGGTCGTACTTTCAGATCCTTTAGATGAACTGGGGTGAAGGTTCCACCACTTTCTTTCGAAATCGTTTCGAGCGTTTGAAATCCGACTGAGCTTTCCAATAAGATCGTGTGAATGGGAATCATCACATCGTAGGTGCTCTGGCTCTGTTGTAGCTCTTTGAGGGACCTGTAGTGGAATCGTAATCGTTCCACGGTATCGTCCATCAACTCCCCATCGGACAAAAGAAAAATCGCGTCGGGCTTCATCTCCAAAGCGATGGAAATAGAAGTGGCCGGTAGGGTATTGCTCCCAAGCTCCAACGATCGCAACCATCGGATCACGCGATACGTCGAGTCCTCACCCGGTTTCAAGAATTTCCCACGGGGGGGGAATTCACCGAACATCGGATGGGGTTGCGAATCGAACGCGATCACAAAGAACTCTTGATCTTTGTAGAGGGATGAGAGGGATCGTTTGAGCTCATACGTGAGGGCTTCCCAGCGGGAACCGAACATCGAGATCGACGAGTCGACAATGAATACCAGCCGACGCCCACGCGCTTCCGCGCCAAAGAAGTTAGCAGTCCCAGCACCTCCCATGCCGTCTCCCAACCCGTAACCACCTCCTGAGCCAACCCCAGCTCCCGTACCTCCACCGAATCCGATGTCGGAGCTGGAGCTACTCTTGATCGCGTTCGAAACGACGTCGGACAGCGTAGCGCTGGAGACCGTCTTGTCTGAAATGGAGATGCTCGGAGCGAGCTCGGTCGTTAGTTCTGGGACGGAAACTTCGAGTGCAGGTAACGAAAGGGAAGATAGGTTGAGAGAAGCAGCATCCAGGGAGTCCAACTCCGTTCCGAGGTCATCTCCGATATCCTCACCCGACCCGGAGGACGAATCGACCAGGAGGCGGCCTCCCCCTCCTCCGTCCCCGCTTCCAAAACCTCCCGTCAAAACAAGTGCGCAAACCAACAGCAACGAGGTGTGGAACGTCACGCTGGAAAGGAATGCAATCCACGAGGTGGATTTCAAAGTGGATAGATTGGGTTCTGAGTCTTCCATACCTTCTCATTCTACAGGGACGCTACGGTCGATGAACGATTTTGGACAAAGAAACGCCACTTGTTTCCCGTTGGGTTGTACTATTGTTTTATTGCCGAACAATAGTACAGGCTCGACGGGAAGGTGATTGCAATAGACAGGATGATTGTTATGCGATTTGGATCTGAGATGGAAGCCCGACCACTTCACACACCCTACGAGTGGTTTGGAAACCGTGTACTTCACGCTCCCCTCCCCGATCCTTCGGATCGCCCCTCCCCGGACGGGAGGGTTACTTAATCAGGCTCACACCTCATAGCTCATAGCTCCAACATGGATCAACTACCATGAAATATCGTTGGCTCGGTCTATCCGTGGGGGCTTTGCTCATTGGTCTCCCTCACTTCGTAGACTTCACCCCGCAAAGCCCATCTCCGAGGCATCTTGAGGGAGTTGCATGGGGGCCACCGAGCGCCATGGGAGCGACGAATCGAATTCCTCATCCTCGGATCACCCCCAACGGTCAGGAGGCGATCGACCGGGCTACCGCCTGGTTGCTACGGGCTATTCGGACCAATGGAAGCGTCGGTCCCGACATTGGAGTTTCCACCGATTTGGGGTGTACCGCCATCACCGGGTTGGCCCTCTTGTCGCAAGGAAATACTCCCACGAGTGGCCCGCAGTCCAAAGAGCTTCGACGGATACTGCATTACCTGTTGAATGTAATCGAGCAGGAACCTCAAGGGGCGGTTCCCTTGGAGAACCACACCTTGCTGCAACAAAAAATTGGAAAGTATGCGTCGCTGTTCCTCGTCACTCTCTTCATGAGTCAAGCCTACGGGGAGTGCGCTCAGGACGACCCTGCCGTTCAGAAGGCTTTGCAGCGCCTGGTTCATGCGTTCGCCCGTGCCCAACAAGCCGACGGGACTTGGGGGAACGAAAGCTGGGCTCCCGTTCTAGGGACTGTGTTGGGGTGGGAATGCTTGCGAGCGAGCTCTTCGGCAGGAATTCGGATCGATGCCTCGACCGAACGAATCGGTGAGTCTCTCCTCAAAAAGGTGCAAGAGAAGAATGAGATCGAGGCGGAGAACTGGATGTTCAACTTTTACAAAGAGACCGCCAGTCTTCGGGTCCTCTATTCGCTGGGGTACCAAGAGGATGTGAACTTTCGAGAAGGAGTCGAACGAGTCCTTCGTCTTCCACGGACGGAACCTCGCATCTTCACGAGAGCCGGTGGTGAAGAGTATCTCGCCTTCTATCTGATCACCGAATGCATGATCAAACAGGATGAACCTTCGTGGGGGGAATGGTACCCGATGGTGAGTGAGAAGCTGATCGAGAATCAAAACAAAGATGGAAGTTGGTCGGGGCATCACTGCATCACCTCCCGAACCTTCTGTACTGCGGCGGCGATTCTAACCCTTCAAGCTCCTAATCAGTCTCTTCCGAGTTCCGATTTTTGAATCCAATGCTAAAGCGAAAGCGATTCTGGCCGGTATGGGCGTTGCTCGGCATTGCCCTAGCGATGATCGCAGCAAAGTACTTCATCCCACGTGACCTGGGCGTCTCGCCCGGAGCAGGCTTAACAACTTCGGGCGAGACGCCCGAGCCACGGATTCGACCCGAACCACGGATCCGAGCGGCAGTCGATTTTCTAATCGCCCATCAGGGGACAGACGGGGCGTGGAGATCGGAGACGTATGGCCAATTGCGTGGGGGTGTTGGAATCTCAGCGCTCATCGTCTATGCGCTAGCCCATCTTCCGGAGGAGGACTTGACTCCCGCAGGGAGGGAGGCCATGTCCCGAGGCGTGGGCTATCTCCTTGAAAAGCCTCCGAACTCCGACGTCATGCGCGTCGGTTCGAAAGAAGCAGACTATCCGAACTACGCAGTCGGTTTGACATTGTTGGCTTTGCAACAAATCGATGCACCGGAGCACAAAGAGGCTCGCAAAGCGTTGAAAGAATTTCTGCTGAAGGGGCAGATTACGGAGGAGCATGGAGCGGAACTCGATTCACCTCTTTATGGCGGATGGGATCAGACGGGGGATTTCGAGTCGGTTCACCTGCAGAGCACACATGTTGATATCTCCGTCACGCGAATCGCCTTGGAAGCCCTTCGCGGGGAACCCGACGTTCAGGAGATTGTCTTTGGCAGAGGGGCGTTCCTAGTCGAGCGATGCCAGTCGGTTCGAAAGGATGGGTTTTGGTTTACCCCTGAACCGAACGACGGCCGGAATAAAGGGGGGATGGTGGCTCTCGATTCCTCCAGTCCCGAACCACGCCCTTATGGAACCGCCACGGTGGATGGGGTACGAAGTTTGCTAGCAATCGAGCCGGCCGCCGAGCTTGCCATCGAGAGAGAGCGATTTCGGCGAGGGCTGCAGTGGCTGATTCAGAATCGAGAGGTAGACCGAGTTCCAGGATTCGTGGAGGAGGAGGGAAGGGGGACTTGGGGAGTGGGGCTTCGCTTTTATTACTGGGCCGGCTTGGCAACGCTTCTAGAGCATTTTCCGGAGGAGATACGAGTGGAGCAGCGAGAACGCATTCTTCAGGAGTTGAGTTCACTTCAGCAACAAGATGGCTCGTGGCGGAATGAAGGGAGTGCGATGCGCGAGGATGATCCACTCATTGCAACGGCCTTTGCGATTATAGCGATTGCGGGTTGTCGGTAGGAGCTTTGGGGAGCGGAATGAAGCATTTCGCCCTGGGGAATTAAGCGTTTTCTGTCAGACGGGGACGAGCCCCCGTCGGACGCTGCTTGGGTGCCCTAAAACGCGTCGCGCTTTTAGATCTCCGCTCCCCTCGCCCCTTTTAGGGGAGAGGGGCTGGGGGTGAGGGGTAGAAGTGCTAGAAACAAAGGCCGCTCCTATTGGCTAGTGCACCGATCCTGGCTTCCGCCGAATAAGTTCGGTGGGGAGCGGAAGAGGCTTTCTGAATGGAAATCCTTCGAACACCGGCGCT
>CAYMXM010000344.1:0-5787 GCA_964394065.1 uncultured Pirellula sp.
GAAGGGAGCCAAAATCTTAAGTGCGCCGCGATCTCTAGCCCGTTCAAATCGGGAAGTTATTTCGAGACAGTTCCTTAGTTTTTGTTTGACATTTCTACCCCTCACCCCCGATTCGCCGTAGGCGAATAGAGAGCGCTCCTAAGCGCGAGTATCACCAACATGCTTATTCCAACCAACGGTAGGGCGATTCCAATCGCGATCTGAAAATACAACATCGCCCCATTCCCTAGGCCTTCGTAATAGCGAGGAACAACCGATACTCCCGGCTTCTTTCGGAGCCAACACATGACGATCCCACTGATGGGCAAAAACGCAAACAGACAACTGGCAAACAACCAGAAGATCTTCGTAAAAACTCCTCCGATCGACCCGACATGCAACGGATAATTCCATTGCGTCCATTGGGCCATCCACCCCAACTCCTTCAAACGAGTCACCTTCAGAACCTCTCCGCTGTAAGCATCGATATGGACCATCGAGGAAACGCTCGGCCCCCACCATCCGCCCCCCTCGATCGCATAAGCCCCTTCGCTATCGTGAGGAAAATGAATGCTGATTCGCTCCGTCGGTACACCTTGCTGAACCCCCAGGTGCAACGCATTGATCGAGCTGATTCGCTTTGGCTCTTCTGCTAGATTGTTCCCTTTTGAAACCTCGCTTTTCGGTGGATCGAGAAGAAGGTCATACTCTCCCCTCGCGAATGCGACTCCATGATAGAGACTCCCCCAGGCGACCGAATAAAGAAGTCCTGTTCCCGCAATCAACACGAGGAGCCCACCTAGTAGCAAGCCTCCGATGGCATGGAGATCTCTCCAAACGACGTAGGGTTTCCCATCCAACCTCGGCACGAAGACTCCGCGAAGCCGCTTCCATGACTTGGGCCACCATATGGCAACCCCGAGTAGGCTCGTGACAATTCCCCAACCGGTCGTTAGCTCGACGAGAACCCGACCAAGAGTCCCAGCCATCAGGCGTCGATGCAAATCGAGAGAGAGGGTGAATAAGTTGGGCTCTGGAATAGCCGCTACCCGCTTCGGTTCTGCGGGATCGAAATAAAGTCGCAGCACACCTTCCCTGCGCTCCTCACTTCGAAAGAGCAGAGCAGGGAGGCGTCCCGACCCATTCTCCAATTCCAAACCGATCGGTCTCCAGCCTTCCTCGACTCCTGCCGTTACTCGATCGATTCCCTTCTGGAAAGCTTCGGCATGCTCCTCCTTCAACCAGTAATCGCTCACGGTCGAGTTCTCGGCGGCGGCGATATCGGCATACCACCAAAGCTCCAATTCCGGTTTGAAAACGTAAATCAATCCGGTGACAGATACAACGAAAAAGGAGGGAGCAATCAAGATCCCGATCCAGAAATGCCAAAACCAGAGAGCTCGACGAAATCGGGCTCCATCCGATTCTCGTTTCTGTTTCAATGTTTCTTCCCTGCTCTGCAACGGAGAGGAGTTCGCGGTTTGAATGGAAGTCATCATCAACGGAATGGATTCCGCTCTACATACTTGCGAAGTCGTTTAGCCAATTCTTCAGCAGGGATACGTTGATCTTGGCAGTTGGAAAGATTGGTTACGGCAATCACGCTAACGCGGAGAGCGGGATGGTAATGGGCCGCGACATCATACCCAGGAACGTTTCCACTATGTCCGATCCACTCTCCAATACGTTCCATCATGAAGCTGTACTCAAGCCCGCGCTGACCGGTGGGCTGCCAATCTCGCAACTCAGCTTGCACGTCATTCCCCAGACCGTCACCTGTGGTTAAACGCGGTAAGACCAAAGCGAGATCGTCGATCGTGGAGAACATCTCTCCTGCAGCACTTGCCCATCCACCTCCGTAGTGAGTCACGTCGTAAAAAACATTGCCATAGCTGATGATTCGATCCTTCTTACCGAACCGAAACGACTTGCCGTACGGTTCAGGAAGAGCGCCAGGAGCAAACCCCGTCCGTTGCAATCCCCACCGATCGAGAACCTCGGTTTGAATCATTTCGCGATAGGAGCGAGATGTTACCGATTCCAGAGCTTGCGCGAGGACCAAACCATTGGCATTCGAGTAGGAGTACTCTGCTCCTGGCCTTGCGACTCGGGGCAGCGATGTCGCGAACCGAAGCAACTCCGCAATACTCCAGTCTTTGTCGGGAGATTCCATCACGAGATCTTGGAGCACCCTGTTCCGAATCGGTTCAGGAAGCCCGCTCGTATGCCTCCCTAGCATCCGAACCGTGATTTTTTCTCCTTCTGGAAGATCTGGGCTGAAAGTGGACGCAGGCTGGTCTAGTTGCAGCAATCCTTCGTCGGCCATTCGAAGTACCGTGTACCCTAGAAAGAGCTTCGAAAGACTCCCGATCCGAAACGAATCCTCGCGACGCATAGGTGCATCGACTTGTTTTTTATTTTCAAACAACTCAATGTAGAGGGGGCTCCCTCGCTCGTCGAAACAACCGACGATTCCTCCAGGCGCTTCGAGGGTCAGGAATACCTCCTGAAGCCTTAAGGTCAATTCCTCGCGAGAACTCGGGACGGATTCTTCACCCTCCCCAGCCCAGAAGCCGAAAGCGATCAATCCCGTGAGGAGGCCTGCCGCTAATCCTGCTCGTCCTAAAGTGCTCAAGCCTCTTGATTTCCAAGTTGTTTATTCTTCTTCCTGAAGCGTCTTCGATACCAAGTCGCTCCGCCGCATGCGAGTGATAGCAGCGCGAAGGAACTCGGTTCAGGAACCGCGCTGAGCTGATAGTCTCCAACGGCATTCACGGTTCCTGTTAGGTCCGCTATAAACGTGGAGTCTCCGTAAAACGGGATAGCTTGGGTTTGGTTGATCTGATAGGCAAACTGATTTCCCGAGATGGAAAAAATCCCATCCCATACAGTATCGCTTCCAGGAAGAAAGGGGGCAGAAACCGAAAACGTGGTCGTGACGTTCAAGTCGATACTGGTAAGAAGCCCGTTGTTAAACGTCACTGTATCCGTTGCGTCTAAGCCGCCGAAGCCAATCCCCCCCGAGCCATCAAAAAACCATAGGCCAATCGCTTGGTCTGAAATGTCACTGATCACCGTAGGACCGTTTCCGGGAACACCGCTCACACGGTTGGGATCAGGTTTCCAGAACTCACTCATGTTGAGACCGGTAATCTGAGTCGTTCCGCTAAGGGTCTGATCGAGCCCTCCCATATCGAACGTAATTCCACCCACCAGAAAATTTTGTTCGCGTGGAAACAGATCCCAACCGGAACCGATAGCAAGAGGGGCTGAGATCGATTTCATCTCTTCTAAGGTATAGAACCCCGACTCACCAACAGGGCGCTCGTTTCGATAGTGCCCGTCCCTATCCCCTGAGTTGGGATAGTTAGGGTTCTCAGGGTTTCCGATATAGCCAGCTGTACCAATTTTACCATCCCCTAAATTGATTCGGCTGAACCCACCGGTAGCTTGGTATTCCGAAATCAAACTGTTTCCATCCATCGTTGTCGCTAAGCTGATCGTTTGACTCTGGGCTTGCAAGTTATTTGCGCCGCAGAGAAGGGGTAGTGCTACTACCGCTGCACACGATAAACGCTTTAAGGCGAAGGAAATATTCATGTTGCTATCTCACTAAGGAACGGGGGGCGCACTCAAAAAATGGCGTTACGGTATATCGATATCCGGGAGTTGGTTCTTCTTTGCTTCAATAGTCACCTCCCATTTTGATTTGTCGGCATAGAAGTACTTACCAGCGAAGCGATCTGGCGGGCCACCTGGGATCGATTGCGGTTGGCTGGCCCGCTTTCTATCTTGCTGCATTTCCGCGAAAGGGTCCCCTACCTCTGGAGGCCAAAACAGAATGACTTTGTAGGTACCTTCAGGGGCACCATCTCCCGACTGGTAAGTCATCACCTCATATTGGCCGTCTTCTTTGGATAGAGCACCCGGCTTGAGATCGGCTTTCGATGCAACGGACTCCACGTCGACTGGGAGGAGTTGCAGCACTACTCCTTTCGCCGGTTTTCCCTGATGCGTTACCTTCCCACTTGCAGGGTGAACGGGGACTCGTCCGTCGTCTCCCCGACAACCGAGCATGAAAAGAAGAAAAGCGCAGTAAAGGGCGAACCACAAGGGGTAATGCCATGCAGCATTTCTATCTTGGGAAACGGTCGTTTTCTCATCGTGGCTCAGGTGTCTCGCCCGAGATCTACCATCGCGTGACCCGGGCGTCTCGCCCGCGATTAGAAAACCAACCTCGGGCGAGACGCCCGAGCCACGATGAAACGACTCCTTGATGCGGCGCATTTAGAAGTCCTCCGAAATAACCTCGCCGTCATCATGACGTGCTAGGCGCCACCAAGTCTCAAAGCTCATGGACTCGGAGATGAACCGAACCGATCCGTCGCACAGCCCGATGTGCAACCCGCCTGGGTGAAAGGCGTACGGCGTGTGATTGTTCCGGCAGTTGAGGAAGTCTTTTCCAGAAGGGAATGGGGTGAGTGGATCGCTATCGCAAACAACGCTGTAGAGCTGCGCACCGTTGGGTCCCGCCCAAGCGGAATAGGCATAGGTTTGTTCCTTGATGTAGCGTCCTTTGTGGTACAGAGAATCTCCTCCTGCTTTTTCCACGACAAAAATCGTGTTGCTAAGCCCATCGGTTACTTCTTGAAAACCCCGGATGTGCCCAGTCGGAGGATTCGAAAGCCCCCATATCTCGGTCATCACTCCGTTGCGGCGGTTGTAGGAGCTGTCAAAGACTTCGCGAATACCGAAGTAATCGGTGATCCCACCCCGAAGCCCTGGATAAAAGTTCCCCATGATCCCATCGAGTGACACCTTCTTGTTCGCTTGAGGATTGGAAGGGCAGGACAAGATCGCCAACGATTGAGAAACGATCGGTTGGTTGTCTGGATGAAAAACTCCTTTGTTTTCGTCATAGCCGGGGATGAGGTTCCCTTGCTCAAAGTAGGGGGCGAGAGAGATGTAGAGGCCGTTGACCGAGATCGGTGAAGTAGGTGGTCTAGACCAAACGGACCATCCTGGAGGAATCTTCTTGTAGGTCGATTCGTAATTGTGCAGAGCGAGCCCGATCTGTTTGAGATTGTTGCTGCACGACATCCGCCGCGCAGCTTCGCGCGCCATCTGAATCGCAGGGAGCAACAAACCGACTAGCAAACCGATGATCGCAATGACGACCAGTAGCTCCACAAGGGTAAAGCCAGAGGAGGATCTCCTTCTAAGGCGAGCGGCAGATGAGAAACTACCAGCGTGGCCCGGGCGTCTCGCCCGGAACAGTCTTTGCAACTCCGGGCGAGACGCCCGGGCCATGCAAAGAAATGGTATAAATTCATCTGCCGCTCGCCTAACAGGAATCTGTCTTGCCGCAAATCGATTGGGAGCAGACGTGGTTTCTAATCCCACCTTAGAAAGGTGGATCGCCAACGAAAGAAACAACATTGCTTTTCACCAGCAACTACCGAGTACGTTACATGGCACTGCCTAGGTAGGACAGTACCAAGTGCGACCGCTGGCTGGCTTGAATGTTTGGCTGGCTGGGGATGGCTCACGAGGCCAATCTGCACGATGATGAGAGTCATATTAGAAAAAGAAGACAAACCTGTCAACTAACTCCTAGTTGGATGCCGCTTTGGCGCCCTAAAACGCGTCGCGCTTTTAGATATCCGCTCCCCTCGCCCTCTTTAGGGGAGGGGGGGGGTGGGGGGGGGGCTGGCGCATCGGTGTTAATAAGAGGTAGGACGCGAAGCGTCCTACCATCACAACCCGTGGCGTTAGCGAGGGATAGCGTTGCGAGTGAACGTAGCCCTT
>CAYMXM010000345.1:0-5778 GCA_964394065.1 uncultured Pirellula sp.
GGTCTACGTGCACTCGCGACGCTGTCCCTCGCTTACGCCACGGGTTGTGATGGGGTGGACGCTTCGCGTCCCCCCCTTAACACCGATGCGTCAGGCCAGGCCGGGGGTGAGGGGTAGAAGTGCTAGAAACGTCGGCCAAGTTTGCCTCGATCCTATCTCCGTACTCAGCGCAGCGGTACTCGTACTCGTCGAGATTCGAGATTCGAGATTCGAGATTCGAGTACGAAAAGAGGGGTGCCCCCCTAATTAACCCTCAAAAACTTCTCTTTTCCCGTTTCGCGTGACCTGAGGTGTCTTTCGGTTCGCGAAAAATAAATAGGAAGTCAGCCAGAGGCCTGATTGTGATTGGGTAGGGAATGAGATAGCATCCAGTAGTTGCGATGGACTCGCACTACGCCCAGAGATTGACCTCTGCACAATGAACAAGTTTTATGAGGGATGCTTGTTCAGGTGACACATTTAAAATCTCTCGCTTGGCTTTGAGCGAAAAGGGAAAGTAAACATGGCCGCATCCAGCAAGAATGCCGGAAAGAAGAAGTCGGAAAAGGGAGCATCGAGCGAACTAACCGGCCTCGAAAGTATCTTCAAGAAGGAGCCTGGTCTCAAAACAGCGCTGCAGCAGATCGAGAAGCAATTTGGCGAAGGTTCGATCATGCCTCTCGGTGGCGAGACGCAGCTTAAAATCGAAGGAATCAACACGGGATCTCTCTCGCTCGACATGGCGCTCGGCGGGGTTGGGATTCCACGTGGGAGAATCATCGAAATCTTTGGCCCGGAATCGAGTGGTAAGACGACCGTCTCCTTGCATATTTGTGCGGAGGCCCAGAAGGCTGGTGGTATCGCCGCTATTATCGACGCCGAGCATGCGTTCGACCCAAGTTGGGCGAAGAAGCTCGGTGTGGAACTCGATACGCTTTTGGTCAGCCAGCCGAGCAGTGGTGAAGAAGCGATGCAGATCACCGAAATGCTGGTGAAGAGTAATTCGGTCGATGTCATCGTCATCGACTCGGTCGCAGCCTTGGTCCCTAGGCAAGAACTAGATGGAGAGATCGGGGATACGCACGTCGGGTTGCAAGCTCGTTTGATGAGCCAGGCGATGCGAAAGCTCACCGGTGCAATCGCTCGTTCTAAGACTGCCGTGATTTTCATCAACCAGATCCGTGAGAAGATCGGTGGCATGTCGTACGGATCACCGGAAACAACCCCTGGTGGCCGCGCGTTGAAGTTCTACTCATCCTGTCGTATCGATGTCCGACGCATCGGACAACTCAAAGATGGGGAGGAGGTCGTTGGACAACGGGTGAAGGTCAAGATCGTCAAGAACAAGGTCGCCCCTCCATTCCGCGTTGCTGAGTTCGACATGATGCACAAATGCGGTATCAGCTTCGAAGGAGATTTGCTCGATCTTGGGGCAGCCCACAAAATCGTGACCCGAAGTGGTGCATGGTACAAGTACGGGGATACCTATCTCGGGCAAGGGAAAGAGAAAGCTCGCAACTATTTGGTCGAGAACAAGGACGTAGCTGCGGAGATCCGAGACGGAATCCTCGCCGCCGGCGGATACGCAGGACCCGAGGGTAAACCGGAAGAGGGAGATGACGCGGACGAAGGAGTCGTCGACTCCTGATCGGTAGCCCCTACCCGGGTTACCAAAAACGGCTGGTAAAGGACCAGCCGGGGTGGCACGCTCAGAGCGAAGCGATGGGCGTGGAGGACTTCTCGGAACATTGGGAATAGCCTCAAAACATCACGCCCTTCGTTCCTCAGGGACGTGCCACCCAAATCAAGCTGCTTTTACCCAAACTACCAAGTTTGCCTCCGATGCGCCAGACCGCCCTGAGGCACGAAGGGCGTGCTGTGAGACCTGAGCGGGAGACCTAGTTGCCAGCGCTGTCACTCGCTTACGCCACGGGTTGTGATTTTCGGGCCTCGCTTACGCGTCGGCACCTTACCCTTAAGCCTTTCTAATCCTTCCCGTGTTTGATCTTTTCCCAGTATTCTTCAAACGCGTTGGTGGCGTGAAAATCGGGGCTGTTGTCGATGTCGTGGCACTCAAGGCATTTGTCGTGCGCTTTATCCAGCGGGAGCTGCATTTCTTGACGGAGGCGGGCAAGCATTTCATCGGTGGCGTCGATGTCTCCTGATTCTGCATCGACGTGATTCTTGCCAGGCCCGTGGCAGTTTTCGCAACCGTTACCGACGAGGAGTGGACTCGCTTCGAGCGATTCAAAACCGGTCTTGTAGGGGAAAAACTCTTGCGGATTCCAGCCGGTGGTATGGCAGGAGATGCACTCGGGGTCGAAGTTGCGGGGAATGTTCCTCTCGGGAGGATTGACGATCGAATCGGTCGCGTGGGCATGGGCGCTGTTGAGCCAAACATCATAGGCGGACGTATGGCATTCCCCGCACTTTTCGGAGCCGACGAATTCGCGCAAAGTCGGATGGTTTTGAGGACGCTTGCCGAGCCGTTCCATTCCCTCCGCTTTCAGCTGGTCTTGGTACTTAGTGAAGAGCTCTACGATTCGAGGGGAATCTTCGAATTGGGAGCTAAGAGCTAGGCGTTGATAGCGGAGAGGCTCGTTGGGATCGTCGAACAAGCCGACCAGTCCGGCATACATCCCCTTGGTTCCAACCTGAACCATCTTCGATTTCGTACCGGCGATTTCTTCCGGCCGATAAGTCGGTTCCCCGTAGCCACCCGCGGTGACCACCAAATCGAATCCAGGAACCTCCTTGGCCAACTCGCGCGACTCCTCGAGAGACGCGTTCGCGATCAGGACGTTGTAGTCGCATTGTTCCGCATCAAGCTTCTTCTTGATTGCGATCAGCGATTCTTTCGCCGGTTTAAACGTCATCGAGTCTTCGTGCCCCTTGAGATTCGCAATGCGTTCATCTCCGAGGACTGCGGTGATTCCGATCTTTCGCTTTCCGACTCGGATGATTTTGTGCGTGGTATCGAGATCAGGAAAAATCGAAACGTTCGCAGAAACGAACAAAGCGTTGGAATTGCCACTGCTGTCGGTGGGAACATTGATCAATTGGAAGATGAGCGTGTCTTGACTAAGACGCAAATCCTCTTCTCCATAACCGACAGCAGCATAGTCCATCATTGAGAAGGCTTCCGCCGTCCGTGCAAATTTGATCTCCGATTGTTTTCCTCGCGAACGGACTTGATCCCCCGAATCGATCGGGATGACATTCCAGCCCTTGCTTTTGATGTTCGCCAGGAGGGAGTCGCGGCGCATCAAGCCCCCTTTCTGGTTCTCCAGTCCAGTGCAACCGCAAGGCTCCATGTAACCCGACTGGCGACCGGTCACGAAGAATACGATCCAAGGATCTTTCCATCCAGGCGCAATCGTTTGATTTCGCTCTTCCTCGGTAGCGACATGGATGGGTGGCTGCTCCTTCGGTGCCGCAGCTTCCAGGGGGAGGGAGTTAACCCGTTCTACCCGGTTGGCGGGGACTTGGATCGAGGCGGGTTGCGAGGCGGGAGGAGGTTGCTTGGCAGGAGGAGCTGGTTTCGGCTCGGGAAGAATCCCCAACCGCATCAAAATTCTGGCACCTCGTCCCGGACGGTTCCGATTCTGCTGCTGATCTGCCAGGGCTGAGACGACGGGCAACCCCAGGGAAGTCAACGAAATCAAGGCGATAACAGCCGCGCGACGGCGAAAACGGATACGAATGTCGGAATGCTGTCTATTCGGCATGTTTTCGCTCGGGTGGGTGGAGGTGGTCGACGATTGACGTCTGATGAGGTCGACCGCACAGTCCTTGGGTGGTACATCGACCTTTTCTGAAAGATTCGTTAGAAAGCCCCTGGGCTAATCCGTCAATAGACTTTGGGGTTATTATACCGGTTAGGTCGATTGGCGGAGGAGCGTAGGGTGTGTGAAGTGGTCGCCGATTCCAGCCCAGTTCCTACCAACCTGCCAAGAGTTTTTCTAACGCAACCACCGTTGCATACCCAGGCGACCACGTAACACACCGTTTCTGTTACGCATCCGGTGTGTTGCGCGGTCGAAGGGCTCGCAAAGTTGAAAGAGATGGGGTGGCAGCGGGCCTTTGGGGGGAGTTAGCCACTTGGTTTCCGACCGCTTCACACACCCTACGTCTTCAACGCAGAGACGCGGCGATTTTCTTCTCTGCGCCCCTGCGCCTCCGCGTCCCTGCGTTTCATTCTCTTGCCCCCCGACTGGCCATGGCAAAGCGTTCCTGTTAGTCTTAGGCTAGCGAGTTGTTGTTTTCCCAAGAGCATCAAAAATAATGCCCCGGATACGTTGGTTTCGGATCTTCCAGTTTTTCGCGGTACCCATTGGAGTCTTGATTGGCGTCTTGATGGTGGTCGGGTTCCTGTTGGGAGTTGGGTGGACGATTCGCGAAAGCCTCGGACGTTCTGCGATGCAAGCGGAATTGCAGAAGCTAGAAGACGAAGGGATTCCCACCGATAGTCAGGCCATCTCCGATCGCTATCAAATGGGCACCTCCGTCGACTCTGCCGAAGAGTGGGACAGTTTGTTTTCTGAACTAAGGTCCCCCGAATTTACCGCTCGCGCGACGGGTGTACCCGATCTTGATCAACGGGTCGAAGAGGACGAAAACGAAGAACACTTGGCGACATCTACGGATTGGATTTTTTTGGATGTTTGCGATCGTTTTACGCAGGAACACCACGAGCTGATATCACGAGCCAGGAAATTGGCCAACGAAGAGGACCCCGTCTACTTCCCGATCCATTTTCAAGCAACTGCAACATTGTTATCTGAGGTGCAAGACGTCCGCCAAGTAGCTTATCTGCTGTATGTCGATGCACGTGTTGCATTGTGCCAGAGGGACAAAAATCGCGTTTTTGAAAACATGATAGCGCTAATCGAACTGTCGAAGCATCCAGATGCAGTCCCCATCGATATTTCGCGGATCGTTGGTGTAGCTATTCGGCTCCGTGGGCTGAAGATTCTTCAGAGTGCAATTCGAATCGACCTGTTGGACGATGCACAGCTACAAGAGATCGATCAACTTCTTGGTAGGTATACTGACGTGGGAGATCGATGGAAGACTTGGATAGTCGATGAAATGTCTCTTTACCTGCCAGAGTTCCGCGATCCTGGCATGGTGATGAAAACTGAGAAATACCTCCCAGCTCGCGGACATGACGCAGTCTTCTATATAGAACTCATGAGAAAGGGAATTGCGATACCATCCGATGATTGGCCAGGGTTATACCGTGCCGCCAAGGAGCTTGAGAGGGAGCTAGTTCGCAAAGCTGGTTTGTTGTCCAGTGTGGATCATATTCTGACGAACTTGTTGGCTCCAGCCTTTTCGGCCTATGCTAGTATTCTCATCAACGATGCACAGCTCCACCGCCAAGGAAGAATCGCCGTTTCACTACGGAGGTTCACGCACCAACACAATCGTTTACCCGCTACGCTCGCCGAACTTCCAGATGACATTCAATCTCTTAGGCCCTATGGCGATGTTCCGTTTCAGTATCAAACAGATTCCTCCGGCGCCGTTTTATGGGGCGTTTGGGTGACGGACAAGCATCAAATGGTGTCAGAACAATTGCCTGGAACTCAGTCGACTGACGCAGATTTCCAGGCGAACCGTAACGTGGTGTGGCGACTAGACTCGCCGTAGTTGTAGGGTGTGTGAAGTGGTCGCCGCTTCCAGCTCAGTTTCTATCAACACTGCAAGTGTTTTTCCAACGCAACCACCGTTGCTTGCTAAGGGACTGTCCCGAAATAACTTCCCGATTTGTACGGGCTAGAGATCGCGGTGCAC
>CAYMXM010000346.1:0-5770 GCA_964394065.1 uncultured Pirellula sp.
AAGCGAGGGACAGCGTCGCGAGTGCACGTAGCCCTTGTCGGGAATGTCTCAGGCGGTCGGGTGGCACGCCCCTGAGGCACGAAGGGCGTGCTGTGAGACCTGGGATGGATGTCTGGTTGCCAGCGCTATCCCTCGCTAACGCCACGGGTTGTGATGGTAGGACCTTCGGTCCTACCCCTTAACACCGATGCACCAGACCAGCTCCGGGCTGCCATCGCTACGCGATTGAAAACCGAAACCAATCCATGGAAAGAGCCAAACGCGGGCAATTACCAGGCGAAGTGCGCGAATGCCTTGTTTGCATCGGCCATGCGGTGGGTGTTTTCTCGCTTGGTGATCGCCGCACCCTCTTTGCGATAAGCAGCCATCAGTTCATCTGCGAGCTTGAGGTGGGTCGCACGCCCCTTCTTGTCGCGAACTGCGCTGAGAACCCAGCGGAATGCCAAGCTTTGTTGGCGATTCTTGTTGACCTGCATCGGGACTTGGTAGGAAGCACCACCGACCCGCTTCGAACGAACTTCGATGTACGGCTTCACGTTCTCGATCGCTTGTTCGAAAACTTCGATCGATGGGCGATCCTTGATCTTCTCAGCGATTTCGTCCAAAGCCGAATAGAAAACAGCTTGCGCGGTTGTCTTCTTGCCGTCGTACATCAAGCAATTGATGAACTTCGATGCCAACAAGGAATTGTATCGAGGATCGGGACGGAGACTGGTTCTGGAAGCGGTGATCTTGCCCATGAGTTATACGTCTGAACTAAATAAAAACTAAATGATCGTAGATTGGGAAATAGCTAGGAACAGCAAATGTCTGCGGCTCCCTCGACCTAAGCCTTCTTCGCACCGTAACGGCTGCGGGATTGTTTACGGCCATTGACTCCCAACGTGTCACGGCAACCTCGGACGACGTGATAGCGAACCCCCGGCAAATCTCGCACCCGACCACCACGGATCAGAACGATGGAGTGTTCCTGGAGATTGTGCCCTTCACCGGGAATATAAACGGTGACTTCCTTGCCGTTGCTCAATCGCACCCGAGTGATCTTTCGGAGCGCCGAGTTCGGCTTCTTCGGGGTCATGGTACGTACGAGCAAGCAAACCCCTTGCTTATGGGGACATCGCTCCAGAACTGGACTCTTCGTCCCCTTCTTCTGAACAACTCGATTGCGTCGGACCAATTGGTTAATCGTTGGCATACTTCAACTTTTCAAGGAAAATCAACAAATCGGAGAACTGGCCCCTAACCGCTCACTATCGAAATACCAAAGGTGGGAGTCGAACCCACACGTCCTTACGGACACAGGATTTTGAGTCCAGCGCGTCTGCCATTCCGCCACTTTGGCGTCGATTGGGGTAATTCCACCCTGCTAACGCTTCTACGGATAGACTCCATCCGCAGAAAATTATAGGGAGGGAAAGTGTAATGAGGTCTCCCCTGTATCGGCAAGTCCAACAGGAAATTTTCTACGAGTTTTCATCGAAAAGGGATATCGTGGGAACATGTGGGACAGGGGAATGAACCACGAATTGAACGAATCTTACGAATCAGGCTTGAGGGGTGAGGCTTGAAACTTGAGGAAGAAGAGGGCTTCGCCCTGGCCTCGCGCATCGGTGTTCAGGGGGCGGACGCGAAGCGTCCCCCCATCACAACCCGTGGCGTAAGCGAGGGACAGCGCTGGCAACCAGGCATCCATCCCAGGTCTCACAGCACGCCCTTCGTGCCTCAGGGGCGTGCCACCCGGCACCTTGAGATATTCCCGACAAGGACTACGTGCACTCGCGACGCTGTCCCTCGCTTACGCCACGGGTTGTGATTTTTGGTCCTCGCTTACGCGACGGACACCAGAGCCCCTCTCTTCTACTCCCCCCCTCCCCCGCATAATCCTCACGAGTTCCTGGAAAATTACTTAAAATAGAAAGTCCGTTCGCTTGACTTTCTGGAGTTCAATTAGGATCGAATTGGTTTCGTTTTGTTCGAATTGACTTCCGTTACCCCCTTGCTCCACACCCTTGATGAATTCCATACGTTCTGCCAAACCTCAGAAACTTGAATTTGCGGACATCTGCAATTTGGAGTCGGTATTCCGTTACAAGTGGATTGCCTTGTTGGTCTTCCTGCTAGGAATCCTGGCCACGTTCGCCTTCCTCTGCTTGCGGAATCGAAGCTTCGACTCGAATGCGAAGGTCTTCATTCGGGTCGGTCGGGAATCGGTCACGGTCGATCCGACCGCCGCAGCGACAGGCCAACTCTTGCAATTGAGCGACTCGCAAAAGCGCGCGATCCAGTCGGCGATCGATATTCTCGAAAGCGACCAGATGATGCAGATGCTCGTCGAACACGCGGGGGTTCAACGCATCCTCGGGCCGACCAAGGAACCGAGACAATGGAACGGAATAACTCTTGCCAAACGCTACCTGACCCGCGCCAGAATTCAACTCACCTCGATGCGGATTCTGGAGCCGAAGAATGATCGGGCCGACGCCATCGCGAAACTGAAGAAGCGAATCGATGTGAAATCGGAAGCGGACTCGAACGTCTTGTCCCTCCGCGTCCGATCCTACGATCCCGAGCTTTCTCGAGACCTCGCAACGAAGCTGCTGGAGAATTTCCAAGAAGCGCACTTGAAGGCGCACCGATCCCCCGGCGCTTTTGCCTTTTTCAGCGAACAACTCGATTTGACGCGCAAAGAAATCGAAGAGTGCGCAAAGCAATTGAGCGATACGAAAAATATTTGCGGCATCACTTCGGTCCACGACCAGCGAGCCGTTCTCACCGACAAACTCAAAGCGATCGAGCTGGCGAACCTTACGGCGAAGGGAGAGCATGAAGGCTCGCAAGCGCGCTCCGAAGAACTCGAGTATGCGATCGACGCGATCCCCGAACGATTCGTCTCCGCCGAAGTGGTCGGGTTGACCAACACCTCGAAGGATGAAATGCGTTCGAAGCTTTATTCTCTCGAAGTCGAACTCGCCGATTTGAGCTCTCGCTTTAAAGACGAACATCCCCAAGTGGTGATGAAGAAGAAGCAAGTGGAAGAAGCGAAGAAGGTTCTCGGTACGGAGATTCCCGAACCACAGCGAACCACCTCCAACAATCCATCTCGTGAAGCTTATCAAGTACAACGAACGTTCGCCAAAGCGGATACTGCTAGCGCTCGGGCCAGGTCGAGCGAGCTGGAATCCCAACATCAACGCCTGATTCGAGAGATCCACAGCTTGAACGAACACGAGGCGAAGATCGAATCGTTGGAGCGAGAACTGGGTGTGCTCAATGCGAAGTTCCAAAAATACTCGGAGTCGTTGGAGCAGTCCCGCATCGATGAAGCGCTCCAAGCAGAACGTCTTTCGAGCGTCAACGTCTTCCAAGTCCCTACCTTGGATGATTCCCCTGTCGATGTCAGCAACACCATCGTTTCCTTCGGAGGATTGTTCGCTTCCTTCTTCGGGGCGATCGGTGCGACGTTCGCATTGCGATACTTGCGAGATGAAATGCTCACCCCCAAGGATGTCGAACGAGAGCTTCAAGTTCCCGTCTTAGCGACGATTCCGAAGGGGAAAGATCAAAGCCTCCAATAAGAGCCACGAAAAGGGGTCTGACCCCTTTTCGATGCCCTCTAAGGTGAACCACCATGACCAGCACGCAACCCGACAACGGAACGGACCATGAGAATGTCATGGTCGTGAAGCCGGTATCTGCCGCCGGACAAGTCTATTCCCTCGCCGCTCAGGTCGCCTCCCTTCGTGCAAATCCAGGGGACTCGAAAGCCATCGGGCTGGCGAGCTGTTCCGATCCCGAGGAGATCAAAGCGCTTGCGATCGAGTTCGCTACGGCGATGACTAGGTTCGTCAATGGCTCGGTTCTCTTAGTCCACTTGAACTCAGAAGCTCCGAAGAAACGGAAGACATCGGTCGTCGAGACACCCACCCTCTTTGGTTGGTCCGAGGTGGTGGATGGGCAATGCAATTACCGCGAGGTCGTCCGGCGTACGACAGCGGAAAGATTGAATGTCCTCAACTACGGCATGCCGAAGCGTTCCCGAAAATCGGCAACCTCGGTGGAGGAGAGCAAGATCACGATCGAATCGATCGAAGGAACTTTGTCGCAATTAAAGCAGGAATACGAGTTCACTATTTTTCAGCTTCCCAACGTGCTTCAAGACGTGACGGCGTTATCGTTGGCAAGCGCACTGGATGGGGTAGTGGTCGTTATGGATCATCGCCGCTCGCGGATGTCTCAGGTGCGAGGGTTTGTTGAATTCTTGAAGAATCATCACGCCCACGTCGTCGGGGTTGTGATGAATCGTTACCGCAGTTTTCTTCCTAGGTTTCTACAGCGTCGCCGATGAAGGAAAACAAACTTGCGTTTCTCTTACTCCTGACGATTCCATGGGTCATGGCCCTCTCGAGCGTTGCGGGGGTCAGTGTTGGAGCGATTCGCCACACCGGATTCTATTGGATGGCAACTCTCGTGGTGGGGCTCATCCTTTTACCCCTGAAGCGTGGAAAGATCACCTTTCCGCTATGGGCATGGATTCCGTTCTATCTTTATATGGGACTAACGCTCACGGGGACTCGGATGGATATCCGGGACAACATTCAGTTCTATGTTCAGATTTGTGTCTTTCCGATCATCGGATGCATCGCGTCCTATGCGGTTACGACGATCGAAGATATGAATCGATTTCGCCCGATGTACTTGGCAGCGACCGTCTTGATCGGCCTTTTTTGCATCTACTACATGCACGGTCCAGGACAGGTTCACCAGACGTCGACGGGCTCGATCTACAACGGGTTTGCTGAACGTCCCGCTGCGGTCAGTCTCATCGTTGTTGCCGCGATGTTTATCGCCAGCATTCGCCAGAACTTTTGGTACTCGCTCGGAGTATGGTGCTTGTGCTTTGCGATCAGCATTCTCTCGGAAAGCCGGATGGCGACGTTCGTGCTTCTGGCGATTTGGTTGATCCACCCGACTGTTGGGAACATGAAGATTCGCTTCGCCGCCTGCTCCCTCATGCTCGTCGCAGGGCTCGCGGCCTTCAACACGTCGATTATCCAGGAGAGGTTCTTCAGTCGAAAGCATGGCTTCAGTGGAAGCGGCACGATCAGCGACGTTCTCCAAGGGAAGTTCGACAGCGCGGGGCGCTTCGATTCTTGGCCGTTGATTATCGAAAGATCTTTTGACAAGATTTGGTTTGGACATGGGATGGGAGAGTCTGCTCCCTTCGTATTTCGTGTCTGGGCTCCGATGGACAAACCGCACAACGAATACCTCCGGGTCCTCTACGAAGGTGGAATCATCGGTATGGCCACTTTCATTTTTGCTTTGTTAGCAACTCTCTTGAATTTGGTCTGGATCATGCATCGGACCAAAGAATGGAACTGGCCCGTATCCGCAGCCTTCATGGCATGGGTCGGCTTGATCCTGATGGCCATCGTGGACAACCCACTCGTCTACGGAAACAATTTCGTCCACATCGCCTTCTTCCTCGTCGGAGCTTCTAACGGAATCTACGCACGATGGCTCCGCGAAGAATCGGAAAAGCAGATCGCTGAGACGGAAGGAGAGACCTTCGAAGATCCAACGACCGAGCTGGATACCGAGACCGAGGAACAAGCCTACGAACCTGCAAGGATCTTGCTTCGCTAAAAGCGCGGCATAGGCGTCTCCCCCATGTTTGCTAGTAGGCTTGGGGAAGAGGAGAGAACCACGAATCGCACGAATCTCTAATCAGGCTTGAGGGGTGAGGCTTGAGACTTGAGGAAGAAGGGGG
>CAYMXM010000347.1:0-5769 GCA_964394065.1 uncultured Pirellula sp.
TGTCCCTCGCTTACGCCACGGGTTGTGATTTTCGGACCTCGCTTACGCGTCGGCCTCATCCCTTACACCTCACACCTTACTACTCACACCTTACTACTCACACCTTACTACTTCGCTTCGCTCCACCAGAGGTCGTGGGGTTCTCCTGCGAGTGGGAAATCGGGGCGGTCTTGGTCGGACCAGTTGTCCGCCCTGTCTGCCACAGTTTCCTCGACCAGTTCGTCTTCATACCACATGGCAAATGGTTCGACCACTTCGATCGTCTCGACAAGCTTCGGAGCAGGGATCGGTTGCCGCTTGGGCTTCGGTGCAGGTGGTTCTACAACCCTCTCCTCGATCTCTTCGACGATGACAACGGGCTCTTCCACGACTTCTTCGGGCTCGGGTTCGATGATCGTCTCACGCTCCACAACGACAATCGGCGCTGGCTCGAAGACCTCGGGTTCCGGCTCATACTCCTCCATTGCCTCGATCACCTCGACGATTTCTTGCTTCGGCAATTCGATCGGAGGAAGGGGAAGATCGTGCGGCTGGTAAACCTTGGCCTCTCCTGTTTGACCTTGGGGTGGTAACACACGCACCTGCACGCCAATGTTGTGGAAGATACGCATGATGTGCTCATGGCAGGTGAACATAACCACTTGATGCCCCAGAGCGGCAAAGTCGCGAAGCACTTTTGCCGCGAAGTTCGCTCGGATCGAATCGAAATTCACCAAGACGTCGTCCAGGACGAGTGGCAAGGTCACACCACGCCTCGAGTAAGCTGCTGCCAGCGACAATCGGAGGGCGATAAAGACAGCTTCGCGGGTCCCTCGGCTCAAGACCTCGAGCGGGAGGCTTTGGTTCTTATCGTTGTCGATTCGAAGTGCATTCTTTCCAAGTGGAGTCCAGACCCGAACGTACTTGCCATCGGTGAGCTGCTTCAAGAATGCAGATGCTTCTCGAAGGGTCTCCGGCTGTCGTTCGGTCTCGTAGACTTCGCAGACCTTCTCCAGCATGGAGGTGGTCGCCCCCAACGTTCTCCAATGGTCGCCGCAGGCTTGAATCTGCTTTTCCAAGCAAGCCATTTCAAGCTTCGCCTCCGCGATTCGTCGATCCGCTGCTAGGCTCTTCATCTCCTGCGATGTTTCCCCTTGTCGTTGAAGAAGAACGGTGATTCTCTCATCGGCTTGGGTGATCCGTTGCCCCAGCGTGTCCCAACGTTTTTCGAGTTCGTGCGCTGGGGTGTTCTCAAGCAATCTCGCAACCGTTTCGTAGGGGACATGGCCACCGATCGTCCCGCGGATTCGTTGGTCTAGATGGTGCTCTTCCTGTTCCAGCTTGAGATACTGTTGCTTGATCGAGAGATGTTCGACCAGTTGCTCCTGATCCTCCACTCCGAGTTCTGCAAAGTAAGCCTGTCGGGTCCGGATCCACTTGTCCATTCCTCGCTGCGCAAGCTTCTGCTTCTTCGCAAGCTCTTCATCCTGCGACTTGAGGTCTTTGCGCTGAACGATGTACTGCTTGTGCTGCGCGAGCATATTGGTCAGCTCTTGCAACTTCAGCAAAGGGGCTTCCATCGATTCGGGAGTCGCAGCAGCGGCCGCGGCTCGGAGTGAAATCTGCTCGTCCCGCTGACGTTGATCTCGTCGGTCTCTATCGCGATCTCTGTCTCGGTCACGGTCTCGTTCCCGATCGCGTTCTCGTCGTTCTTCTTTCCGATTCTCCACTTGGCGAGCGGATTCACGGTTCGTTTCATTGCGATCGAGGAACTGGGATCGCAGCGCCTCGGCTCGGTCTTCTCGAGACTCTTCGATAGCCACTTTCAGCTGGAGCGAGAGGGCTTCGATTCGTTGCATTGCGGTCGAGAGTTCGATCTTTCTCTGCGCAAGCTCGTCCTGCTGCGTCTTGAGACGGCGACGAGTTTGGGTCAGGGATTCGTATCCGTCGGCGAGGACGCGAATGCTCTTGGGAGAAAGGGATTCGGCCAATCCAAGTTGCGAGAGCATTCGCTTCCAGGAGGATCTCGCATTCTTCAATCCGTTCGAAGCTTCGCGATAATGCTGACGCGATGTTTCGTAGCGCTGCTGCGCGGCCTGCAAATTGTGAAGCGTTGGGAGATAGTTCTCGCACTGAAGCAGGTCGTGTTCGACATCTCGAATACGTTGCTCTAAGGTCCCGCCGTGATCGGGGAGAGTTGCCAAGAGTTCATCTCTCTCCACGACCGTCTTGCGAAGCTGCGAGTCGACGGCGTCGAGTTGCGTGTCGCAGTTTTCAAGCTCATCCTTCGAGTCCTGCTCCATGCTCTTCCAACGGAAAAAGGTGTAGCAGAGGAGCCCGATCCCGAGGAGTACGAGGAGGAAGCCAATCGTTTGCTCCGCTTGCGTAGGAGCGACGATACCGTTTTGGGAAACCGTTCCAGTAGAACTAGCAAAACGCCATCCTAAAAAGCGTCCCAAACCGAGGATCAGCGTCATCGATCCACCGACGAAGGGGAGGAGCAATCTCCTCGCGTCGTCGATTGGGAAGACCTCTTCCGATTCGAGATCAACGGCTTGGTCCTCGATCTCTTTTCGATGCTTTCGATACTTGTCGACCCGCTCCTCAAGCATTTGAACCTTGCGAAGATTCCCCAGTAGATCGTGGGCCCGCTTGTGGGCGGCTTGCAAGTCGGACTGACCTTGAATCTGCAGGAAGCCCTCGATCTCCGCCGCGAGTCGATCCGCTTCCTTCTTGTCGTTGATCCCTTGCTCTTTCGCTTGCTTCAGTCGGGTTTGATAGACCCGAACGTCTCGCGCTGGACCCGCGAGTTGGCTGATCGCTTGACGGGATAGGTCCGGTAGATTCGCCAATCGCTTGTCGTTGAGGAGAGCGTCTTGGTCATCGTCGGAGAGTCCCAGTCGCTTTGCATCCTCGAGAAGTTGTTCCTGCGATTGGGCGCATTCGGATTCCAAACGCTGGATTTGAAGCTGGGTGCTTGTGATCCAGGGGCCTTGCTCGTTCGCCGCTTCGATCTTCCCGGCTAGCCCCAGAATTCCACGGCTGATCGGCATGTTCTCGGCGCGGGTTCGGAGCGCTTTGCGATCCTCGCGGATCTTTTGAATCTGCTCCTTCTTTTCTTCGATCTGCATTCGAATTTCTTCGAGGCGATCGAGAGCGTTGTCGGGAAGATCGGTTCGCGCATGGAGGGATCGGAGTTTCTCGCGCGTCGTCTCGCGAGCAACCCAAGGCTCGCGAACTTGAACGGCTGTTTCGACCGACTTCGCCTCGAGTTCCCACTGAGCGATCCGCTGCTTCAGTTCGTCGATCTCGGTCTGTTGATTCCGTCGATGGGTTGCAAGTTCTCCCCAGCGTCTCCCGCGCGCGGTCAACGACTCGATTTCATCGCGCAACTTTTCGCGGCGTTGGAGCATCGTTGAGAGTTGCCCCACCTCTGCATCGGTCGAAACGATCTGGCCACGGGCTCCCTTCAGTTGACGCATCACATCGACGAGGGAAACTCGATCGAGTCCGCTGGAAAGCTTATAGAGTTCGTCGGCGGCGGCTGTATCGTCGAGAGTGCTCAGCTCTTGAAGTTCTCGAAGGCCGATCGCGAAGACGTTGGTGAAGATCGACTCGTCGACACTTCCGAGCAAGGAGGTGAGTCGGTGCTGCCCCTGCGTCACACCATCGCTGCTCGTGACGGTCAGTTGTCCGACGATGCTCGGGTCGTTCAAGGTTGCGCGGCGCGCGATCTCGTAGCCACCTCCAGGGCCGGTAACCCGCATCGCTCCACCCGGTTTGCCGCCGTAGACTGGCGGGAGATAGCGTTGGCGCCGTTCGGCGGTGAAACCGTAGAGCATGGTCCGGAGGAACTGCATCAGGGTGGTTTTTCCTGCTTCGTTCGGACCGTAGAAGACCGTCATCCCCTCGGGGAGAGAATCGACCGAGAGCCCGGACCAGACTCCGAACCCATCGATTTGAATATCGCGTACTTTCATGACTTCGTTCCTCCAAAGCGTCGCGTTGGGGCGAGCAAATCGATCTTGTGCCCTCGCAACAAATCTACCCCTAGCAATGTCGAGCGATCCAGCATCGTGGTCACCGTCGCAGCCTCGTCATTGATCAGGAGGGATTGCCAGATGGGAGAACCTGGCGTCTCGCTTTCAACGATGGGCTTCAAATTGATGTTTTTTCCCAACGCTTTTCGGCTGTCGGTCGCAGTTCGGAGGAAATCACCGAGGATGGTATCCTCCTCCTGCCACTTCGCGGGAAATGCTTTGGGAGAAAGAACCTGAATATCGGTCGACCACACGGAGCATGTTCCATGTCCGTACTCGCGCCGAACCCAACTCAGAATCTCTTCCAAGGCGGCAGGGCCGACCATCGCCGCGTTCTCTAGGTCCATTTCAACGCGCCACTCGACGATCAAGTGGCGGGTTCCATTTTCCGATTGAAGCTTCGATATTCGCTTGCTCATCAGTTGGCGAATGTCCCGACCCAAGGCGAGATCCTCCGCATCGAGCGTTTGAACGACGTAGCGAAAGAGATCGACATCGGAGGTAACGATGGAGGCATCGTGGTTTCCATCCACCTCTACTAGCCAACATCCGTGAGCACCTTGTTCCTGGAAAGATCGACCTTGGGGAGTTCCTGAGACACGCATGTGGGGGGCTTCTCCGTGGAGGGTCTGCCGTTGATGCGATCCCCCGAGGGCCCAGTAGTCGATCCGTTGGCTGAGGAGTGCCTCTCGGTCCGCTGCACCGTGGGCTAGTGCAATGACATAGGTATCATCCTCTTCGAGCTGAAACTCCGCGGCTCGAATCGACTCGCGTCCGTCGTTGGAGCGACCGAGGATGGTGGCGAGGGGAGTTCCGTTTCGGCGATAGACGATAGGTTCGACCTGCTTCTTCGAAAAGAGGTGAACGTTCGGGGGGAGTGCGACGGCTTCGGGCCATCGTTCTGGATCGTCGACGACTCCGGCTCCCCAGAAGACCTGAATTTTGTTTTGGTGGAGCTTTTCGAACTGCTCCAGGAGAAACGCGGGACCGGCTGCACCGCACGCTACCGGATTGAGCAAATCCCCCGCTAGGAGAACGAAGTCGACATTGTCGACGACCGCCATCTCGAAGATACTCTCGGCGGCTTTCCAGGGAGCATCGACCAGCTGAGATTTCAGATGTTCAGGGAGATCGAGCAAGTCCTGCATAGGACGCTCCAGGTGAAAATCCCCTGCGTGGATAAAACGGATTGACTCTTTCGCCATCGCCACCCTCCCTGGTGTAACGAATACGGTGCCTATGGAACTAAGTTGTGCATCATGGTAGTTGATCGTAGTCCTGCACAGTTTAGTGGATTTGCGAAGGATACGCCAACATCGATTTGCTGGGTAATCGGGGAAAACTACATGGTTTTTGGCAAACCAGAGAAGCTGCGGGTTGGGGCAGGTTTGAGGGGTGAGGCTTGAGACTTGAGGAAGAGGGGGGAGGGAGGACTTGGGCGACGTTTCTGGTAGCCCGGTAGGTAACGCTGTGACGCATTTTTCTCTTGGAAATGCTTCTTGTCTGGATGGGGCTCGTCCCCACCAGACACCGCTTTGGCGTCCTAGTACGCGCTGCGCTTTAGAGTTCTGCTCCCCTCGCCCCGCTTCGGGGAGAGGGGCTGGGGGTGAGGGGTAGGAGTGCTAGAAATCATAGCCAAGTTCGCTCTTTCCTTCGGCGTAGAAAGAACGCCCGACGTTAGGACACCAAAGCGGCGTCCGACGGGGACAAGCCCCGATCGGACAAGAAGCATTCAATTTCCCAGAGAAAA
>CAYMXM010000348.1:0-5747 GCA_964394065.1 uncultured Pirellula sp.
GACGCTGTCCCTCGCTTACGCCACGGGTTGTGATGGGGGAGACGCTTCGCGTCCCACCCTTACCACCGATGCGTCAGACCACCCGTGGGCTCGCATCCGTAGTGAATGATCCCTGTTTCCACCGAGTAAACTCGGTGGGGAGCGAAACTCTAAAGCGCAGCGCTTGCTAGGATGCCAAAGCGATGTCTGGTGGGGACGAGCCTAAGATGCGAAGCCCTCTTCTAAGCCTCAAGTCTCACCCCTCAAGCCTGCTCCAGCGGTCCACCTCTCTCCTGCAACAACCAAACAGCTGCCGCCGTCCGATCCGGTAATTCGAGCTTTCGAAGAATGTTCCGAACGTATTCCTTCGTCGTGTTCAAACTGATTCCTAACGCGTTCGAGATCTCCTGATTGCTCAATCCCAAAGCGATATGGGAAAGAACCTGCACTTCCCGGTTCCCTAGCGTTGGTCCCGACGAGAGAGTTTGGCACGACTCCTTGCCCAAGTAATTACGAACCCTATGCAGCAGGGAGCTCTCCGGGGGAGTACCCTGGTCGAGCGACTGGATCGAATGGATCAAATCCAGGGCGGATCCGTTTCGCATCACGACGTCGTAGAAATCGTGCGCGATAGCCCGAGCAACGATCGTGGGATTCTCCACGTGACAAAAAAGAATGAATCGAAGATCTCGTGACTTCTCGCGTAGCTTGGCAACCAAGTCGAAGGCATCCAACACCCCGATTTGGGAGTCCAATACCACCACGTCGAAATGCTCTTCGATCAAGCTCGCATGAAGGCTCTCCAGGTCGGGTACAATCCGATCGATCAAACCTGGATGCTCGCTGCGGAGGGCTTGAAGTCCGAATCTAGCGACTGGGTTTTCTTCAACGCAAAGAATCCGAAACAGCATGCTAAGATATCCGCTCCCTTCGCCCCGCTAAGGTGTTTGGTCTGTTTGGCCGACGCGTAAGCGAGGCCCAAAAATCACAACCCGTGGCGTAAGCGAGGGATAGCGCTGGCAACTAGGCATCCCATCCAAGGTCTCTCGGCACGCCCTTCGTGCCTCAGGGACGTGCCACCCCACACCTAAACATTCTCGACAAGGGCCACGTTTACTCGCGAGGCCTTCCCTCGCTAACGCGTCGGGTTGTGATGGGGGGGACGCTTCGCTTCGATCAACCTGTCGAGTTCTTCCCTAAGTTTGCCAAGGATCTCATCGTAGGGGAACGCCCCCAAGGGCTCGCCACCCTTTTTCAGGTTGACGCGGTTCGGGCCGCACCAGAGTCCAAGATCTGCATCGTCGGTTTCCCCCGGCCCGTTCACGCGACAGCCCATCACCGCGATCGTGATCGCATAGTCTTTCGCGTACTCGGTCATCTCCTTTACGTCTTGTGCCAATTCGACGAACGCTTCGTTCTCGACACGCGAACAGCTCGGACAGGAGATGATGTTGAGTTTCGACGGATCCAAGGCGACGACGGATCGGAGGCGACCGTTTCGGATGTCGTCGATGATCTGCATGCCGGCTTCGATCTCCATCGACTTTTTGGAGTTGGGAACGGTCAGACTGACGCGCAACGTATCTCCAATCCCTCTTCCCAGGAGCTGTTCGAATGCGATGCGCGTTTTGATGATCCCATCCGGCGGGAGCCCCGCTTCTGTCACCCCCAGGTGCAACGGGATGTCAGGACGCATCTCCGCAAATCGACGGTTTACTTCGACGACATTGGATGGATCGCTATCCTTGAGGGAGACGACGTATCGGGTGAACCCTAGGGAATCGAGTAGTTCGCAATGCTCGCTTGCCGAAGCAAGCATCGGCCCGATCGAGTCCCGTTCGTCGAACTTCTCCTTCTGAGCCGGATCGACGCTCCCGCAATTGACACCGACTCGAAGCGCACAGTCGTTGGCAGATGCGATCTCGGCTAGATACTTGACCTTATCCTGCCAAGGTCGATTCCGTTCGTGGTGGTAAAGATGCCCCGGGTTGTAGCGAACTTTATCGACATGCGGGGCGACCTTTTCGACCAAGCGGTAGTTTTCTTGCAGGTCAACCGAAAGGTTCGCTCGGGTTTGCTGCCGGATCTCGGCGAGGGCTGCCGCATCCTTGTCGGAGTCGACCGCGATCCGCACCACATGGGCTCCTGCCTGATGAAGCGCATTGACGAGTTCGACGGTGGCCGGAACATCGGTCGTGTGGGTTGCCGTCATGCTTTGCACCGCGATCGGGTGGTCCGCGCCGACATAGATCGAGCCGATTTTAACTGAACGAGTAGGATTGCGTTGGATGTCCATAGAATATCATCATACCTTGAAGCATTCGTTGCTAGAAGCAGAAACCAAGTTCGTGGCCCGGGCGACCACTTCATACACTCTACATCACAACCCGTGGCGTAAGCGAGGGACAGCGTCGCGAGGGAACGTAGACCTTGTCGGGAATATCTCAGGTGTCGGGTGGCACGTCCCTGAGGCACGAAGGGCGTGCTGTGAGACCTGGGATGGATGCTTGGTTGCCAGCGCTGTCCCTCGCTTACGCCACGGGTTGTGATGGGGGCGCGCTCCCTCCCCCTCCTGATTCGTAAGATTCGTTCGATTCGTGGTTTATTCCCCTGCTTTCCCTGAAGTCTGAAACCTGAAGCCTGAAGTCTGAATTGAATCCTGTATTTTTCTGCAAACTCCCCATCCACCGGTTAAAATTGAACTACCGTTCCTTTTCTACTCCTCATCCTATTCGCGTACTCCTCGCGTAAATTCCCTCAGGACGCCTCGTGGTTGACAACGATCACAATCCGTTCGGCACGACCGGCACCCATCTCCCCCGGTTCAATCTGACCGCCGTTTTTATGCTGATGATCGTCAGTGCGGCGATCAGTACGTTGCTCCTCCTCGGATCGCGGGTGCCGATGATCGCGAACTTCGTCAACGATGTGCTCGGATTGCCCCACATCGAAGCGGGGAAATCCGATCGGACTCTTCATCTGTGGTTCTTGATCGCATGCTACACGGCCCCGTTGGTGGTGACCGGTTCGGTCTCTCTCGCTTATTGGGGAATCGCGAAATGGTCGCAACGTTTGAGGCAAGAAGAGCAGGACGAACACGATTCCGATTCTCCGTTCGAATAGCCACCTCCCATGAGTGATCTACGCAAAGCGATCGCCTTCCACTTGGGACGCGATATCGAGCCATCCGAGTTAACCTACTACGCGATCCTCGGCGTAGAGAAGGATGCGGATGTTGAGACGATCAAGCTTCACTGGAAAGCGGCAGCAACCGCATGGAACGCTTCCGATCGAAAATCGGATCCGCAGCGAGCGCAGCGAGTTGCTGCTCTCTTAAAGGAAGCCCAAGTGATCCTCCTCGATCCGGCCAAACGAGTCACCTACGACGCTTCCCTCGCGAAGAAACTTGAGCCCGCGAAAGCATCCACCCAAGGAGGAGCACCCTCGTTACCTCGATCGAATCAGACCGACCCGAAGATCGCCCGTTTCGCCCATCTATTTCCCGAGTTCGATCCGCTGGAACCTTTTCAGCCCTCTCAGTTTCGCAAATCGGGGGAGGTGGAAAGCCCCGAGTCGATCGAATCACGATTGCAATCTCTCCTAACGATGATTCGCCTTGAAACGGAACTTCCGGCGGAGGAGCTCCTCCCCGTTCCCGTCGGTTTCCAGCGCGTCGACATACGGAAGAAGAAACCCAAAAGCCAACCGACGATTCTTTATGGCACCATCGCCGCAGGAGTCCTTCTTCTCATCGGCTTTGGTACCTACCAAATCTGGCCAGCTAGCGACTCCCCACCCGCTCCACTTCCCAACGAGTCTGAGGCTCAAACGACCACCCCGGTGGTAGAGCCGGAAAAAGAAGACTTACCCCGATGGACGGTAGCGATGGAGGAGGGGCGAAACGCTCTGCTAGAAAGGGATTTCTCTCGCTTTCGAACTGCGATGGAATCGGCTTCCTCCCTTTCCGTAGCGAGCGAGTTCCAGGGAAAGCAAAAGCGGCTGGAGCAAGTCGGCGAGTTATATGAAGAGGCCGTCCAACGGTTCGAAGAAGGAAAATCAGCAATCAAAGCGAACGATCACCTAAGGATCGGGAGCGACCAGTTCGAAGTCATCGCGGTCGATGAGAATCAATTAACTCTTCGCATGGCGGAAAAGAACGAGAGTTTCTATTGGGACAAACTTCCCCTTGGGGTTCTCCTAGCGATTTTCGATCAATCGAAAAACTCAGATCAACCAACCGATCTCGCATCGCGTGCTGTGTACCTATCTTTCGTTCCCAACGCCAATGAGCTCGTTGAGAAACGAGTTGAAGATTACTTCTCCCAAGCTGCCGGTAAAGGAAACATCCGAAGCGACCTCCAATCGTTTTTTACAGAGTAGCAAAGTAGGGTGTGTAAAGAGGATGCGAAGCGTCCACCCAATCACAACCCGTGGCGTTAGCGAGGGATAGCGTCGCGAGTGAACGCGGCTCTTGTCGGGAATATCTCAGGCGCCGGGTGGCAAGCCCTGAGGCACGAAGGGCGTGCTGTGAGACCTTCGATGGGATGCCTGGTTGGCAGCGCTGTCCCTCGCTTACGCCACGGGTTGTGATTTTCGGGCCTCGCTTACGCGTCGACCCAACAGCCCAGCCCACGCTATAAACACAGTTGCTTCTCCCAAAAGTTTGCGGTTAGGTGGATCAGCAAAGAGGTTTATCGTATGAGCTTAGTTGGTAAGAAAATCGTAATCGCGGGTGGGAGTGGTTTTGTTGGGACTTCTATGGCGACCCATTTTGTGAAGCTTGGGGGGAAGGTCACGGTTCTTTCCCGCTCTTCCCCTAAGATTGCCGGAGACTGGGATGTTGTTCGTTGGGATGCAAGAAATCGTGGGGAGTGGGTGAGTCATCTCGACGGTTGCGATGCGGTTGTGAATCTGACAGGTCGAACGGTCAACTGTATCAAAACTCCGGACCATCAAGACGAAATTCTACGCTCCCGTGTGGAGGCGACGCGGGTGATCGGCGCGGCGATGCGGTCGATCGATACCCCGCCACCGGTTTGGGTGCAGATGAGTACCGCACATATCTACGGCGATCCCCCTCACTTGGTATGCGACGAAGACTCGGAGGAGGGAATCGGGCTCGCTCCGACGGTTGCTCGCGCTTGGGAACACGCGTTCGCGGAAAGCAAACTTCCCGATCAACGTGGGGTCGTTATGCGCACAAGCTTTGTGATCGGTAGAGATATCGGAGGTGGGGGTGGAGCGATGGCAACCCTTGGCTTGTTAGCCAGGATCGGGCTTGGAGGAAGGGTCGGAGCTGGCACGCAAGGAATGTCATGGATACACGAGACCGATCTCAACAGACTCTTCGTCAAGGGAATCACGGACGATCAGATGTTGGGGGTGTACATTGCTTCAGCGCCAAACCCGGTTTCGCAAGTTGACTTTATGCGAGCGCTTCGCAAAGCCTTGCGAATGCCAATCGGCTTACCAGCCTTCGAGTGGATGGTTCGCATCGGTGCCCCTTTGGTTTTCCGAACCGATCCGGAACTCGCCCTCTACGGTCGCTATGTCGTTTCGAGGCGACTCGCCGACGAGGGCTTTGAGTTTCAATTTCCGAATATCGAGAAGGCGTTTGCATCGCTGTTCAAGGGGTGAAATACCAATTGGGTATTTTCCCATCGCGCAGCAGATGGAAGTAACCCTCCCCTTCGGGGAGGCCTGACGCATCGGTGGTAAGGGGGTGGACGCGAAGCGTCCCCCCATCACAACCCGTGGCGTAAGCGAGG
>CAYMXM010000349.1:0-5731 GCA_964394065.1 uncultured Pirellula sp.
TTCAACCGAGCTGGCCCAAAAATTCGCTTGGGTTAATCGCCAGCAAACAGCCGACACGCTTTATGCAGATGCACTGAGCAGGCCAGTTTAGCCTGTCATTCCACCGTCGACCGTTAACACCTGCCCGGTGACGTAGCTTGCTGCTGGGCTGGCGAGGAAGAGGACACAAGCAGCGACGTCGTCGGCTTGGCCAAGCCTATTGGCTGGAATTCTCTTTTTCACTTCGTCGGTGATTGCATCCCCTAACGCCTTGGTCATGTCGCTTTCGATGAAACCAGGAGCAACCGCGTTGACGGTGATCTTGCGCTTTGCGAGTTCCTTCGAGAGGGATCGGGTGAGACCGATCATGCCAGCTTTCGTCGCGGAGTAGTTGGTCTGCCCTGCATTTCCGATCAAGCCAGAGACGCTCGACATGTTGATGATCCGGCCATAACGCTGGCTCATCATGACTCGGGTCGCAGCACGGCAGAAGAGGAAGCAGCTGGTGAGATTCGCAGCGAGGATCTCATCCCATTGCTCGTCGGTCATCCGAGGAAGAAGCGTATCTCGCGTAATACCGGCATTGTTGACGACGATGTCGAGTCGCTTATGGTCGGCTTCGATGGTCTCGAACAAAGCTTCGACCGATTTTCGATCGGTCACATCACAAGAAATCGCGACGGCTTCTCCACCATTCTCTTGGATCGTCTTGACCGTTTCGGAAAGCTTCTCGGCATTGCGGGCAACACAAAGAACCTTCGCACCATTCTCGGCAAGTCGAATCGCGATCGTTTGTCCCAGTCCTTGCGACGCACCGGTCACCAAAGCTACTTGTCCTGACAAGTTTGCAGAAAGTCCCAAGGGAGTGCTAGCCATGCATAGTTCCAATCTTTAAAAGTGTTAACATCAATGCGAATTCAAGATCTCGTGGCGTCTTGAGAAACGTTCGGTGGCTCGAGCGACCAACTCGGTGGCCTCCTCGAACTTGGGGAATTCCTTCTGGATCCCCTTGAGGGATTCATCCAGCTTATCGATGAATCCAACGATCGCTCGATCGAGATCGAGAACCTCTTTAAGCTTCTTCTCGTCGACTTTCGACTGCGAGAACCATGCCGAGTATCCCTCCGGTGCAGCACGCAGTTTCGATTGCAATGTCTCGATCGAAGTTCGGAGCGATTCCGAGCCTCGAATGGCATCGAAATTGATGGGAGACATCCATTGCTGAGCCGCGCCTTGAAGTATTCCTTTGGACTCCTGCAGTCGATCGATCAAATAGCGTCGTAGGGCAAGGTCGTCGTCGCGACGTTGTTGCTCGGCGGCATAGTCACCGAAGCCTGGGATCAATTTCGAAAGGAGTTTGGCCTCGGCAGCGTTCATAGTCGCATCCTTTATGTTTTTTCGGAATGTTGACCAACGCGTAAGCGAGGTCCGAAAATCACAACCCGTGGCGTAAGCGAGGGATAGCACTGGAAACCAAGCTCCCATGCAAGGTATCGCAACACGCCCTTCGTGCCTCAGGGACGTGCCACCCGGAACTCGAGAGTTCCCAACAAGGGCCACGTTCACTGGTACCGCAGTCCCTCGCTAACGCGTCGGGTTGTGATGGGGGAACGCTTCGCGTTCTCCTCCGTAACTTGCGGGGTATTTACCTCCTACTACGCGGAGACGATGTCCCGCATCTTCGGCTCCAGGTAGGCGACGGTCGAAGCCATGCTGGCCAAATTGCCGTAATCCTCTTCCGGAATTTGAACGCGATGACGCTTTCGCAACTCCATCACGATGTCGAGAAAGTCCATGCTGTCCAGTTCCATTTGCTCCCGGAACGACTTTTCATCTTCCAGCCCCGAAAGATCTTCGTCTGGAGCGATCACACTCAAAATGTCCAAGATTTCATCACGGATTTCCGCTGGTGTCATGGAATCCAATACTCCTCGTACGAATCGATAGGCTAATGCTAATTTTTTAATTCACAATCTAACGACAGCTCCAGTGAGTCGTCGCTCGCTAGAAGCGGCGTACGATCAGAACGGAGTTGATCCCCAACATCCCAAAGGAATTGTTGAGGATATAGTCGACTCGCTTCAGTTCTTTCGGCTGGTTGAGAACCAAGCCAGGAATCGCACACGCTTCGTCTAGATTGTCCACATTTATGGTGCCATGGCAAACCCCGTCTTGGAACGCGGGGAGGTTTCCAGCAAGTTCGAGGGCGCCGGCGGCCCCCATGGTGTGCCCGATAAAGCTCTTGGTGTTGTTGAAATGGACCGTCTGGCAATCTCCAAAAATAGTCCGAAGCGCTTGGACCTCTTGGGCATCTCCGCTGCTGGTCCCCGTGGCATGGGTGCTGACGATGTCGATCTGCTCCGGTGTGAGCCCCCCTCGATCCAACGCGAGTTGCACGCATTGGGCCTGCCTCTCAGGGTTGGGGAGGACGAAATCGGTCGCGTCGGTGTTGATCCCGTACGAGACGATCTCGGCCAAGATATTCGCCGATCGGGCCTTTGCATCGGAGAGGCGTTCCAGGATGTAGATGCAGGACCCCTCCGAGACGACGATCCCGTTCCGATCCACGTCAAAAGGGCGTGAGGCTTTGGTTGGGTCGGCATGGCTGGCGAGTGCCCCTTGGGATTTGAACGACGCAAAAATGCCAAAGGTGTGGATGCTCTCGGAAACCCCGCCAGCGATCGCCAAATCGCATTCCCCGAGACGGAGCATCTGGACACCTTGGATGATCCCCGCATTCCCAGCGGCACAAGCGGCACCGATCGTATAATGCGGCCCCGTTACACCGAGGGTCAACGCGATTTCCCCTGCAGGGTTGTTGGCAACCGTTCTCGGGTTGTGATGGTGCGACCAAAAGTTGGTGTCGTAGTCGAATCCCTTGATGTTGTAGATCTCGTTTTCCGTTTCAACATTTCCGTGCTCGGTCACCCCGATGTAGATGCCGACTCGCGACTTGTCGACATTGCTCCAATCGATCCCACTCCGCTGAATCGCCTCGGAAGCTCCCCAAATCCCAACCGTACCGGCTCGCGTCCCACGCCGAATATCCTTCTTGGTCTGGTATTTGGTCGCTTCGAATTCACATACCCCCGCGAGGGTGTCGCCAACGTAGCGGATGTTGTAGTCCCGAACCCCGCTCCGTCCGTTGAGCAACGCATCGCGGTAGGATTCCAAATCGTTTCCGTTCGGCGACGTAAGACCCACAGCGGTCATCACGACCCGCTGGTCATCCGGGAGCTGGCTTGTTCGATCGGAAAATGTCATGCGAGGAGGTTGGAAAGGGGGAGTCGTTTGCGCTGGAAAACCAAGGCGATTGCCTGACCTATTAAAGATACCGATTCGATCTCCAGCAGGTAGGGGTAATTTGGAGCAGCCTTGAGGGGTGAGGCTTGAGGAAGAATGGGGGCTTCGCCCTTAGGCTTGACCGTAGGTCAAGGAAGGAGTAGCCCCGGGCAGGGCTGGCGCACGGCTGTTAAAGGAGGTTTTAGATCGTTGAATCGCAAAGCTGACGCCCACGGCTATGGGCTGCCATCGCTACGCGATTCAGAACCAGAACCAATATCTGGAAGCAATTAGACGCGGGTAATTGGAACCCAAGGCGGATACCTCCCATGGAAGACAACTCGGATCGTTGATTACTTACCCAAATTACCAATTTGCAACTTCGTGCGCCAGGCCGCCCCCGGCCCCTCTCCCCGAAGCGGGGCGAGGCTCTTCTAAGCTGCTTTGCTGATCCGTGGGGTCGAAAGGCCGAAGAGGCCGAAGATTTCTTTTTGGCTGAGGCCGAGGTTGCCGGGTGTCCCGGTCTCGGCGAAAAGGGTCAGCGATAGATTTCTCTTTTCTTCGAGCACGTCATGGATTCGCTGCTCGATGGTCTCAACGGAAACCATCCGCGTGACGGTCACCGCTTGCTTCACACCGAGTCGATGAGCCCGATTGATCGCTTGATCCTCGACAGCAGGGTTCCACCAGCGATCGAATAAGAAGACGTAGTGACAGAACTGCAAATTGAGACCGACCGCCCCCGCGCCGTAGCTCATCAAGATCACTTTGCAGTTCGGATCGTTCTTGAATTGATCGATCACGCCATCGCGCTTGCTAGAAGGGATGCGCCCGTGGTAGTAGACCGGATTGTATTTCCGAAGTCGTTCGCCGATGATGTCGAGGGACTCCACCCATTGGCTAAAGATGATCGCTTTCTGACCGCTGGCGGAGATCTCCTCAATGTCCGCCTCCAATCGCTCCATCTTGGCCGAGGCGCCCGTCGCTGGATCGAAGTTGCAGATCTGCTTGAGGCGCAGGACGAGCTCGAACACATGCTGAATCGTGACCGACTCTCCCATCTCATTCAGGTGGACGATTCCTTCCTCTTCGGCGGTCTTGTAGCTGTAGCGTTGCTCAGGTGTGAGATCGAGATCAGCTGGTCGGAATAGCTTCGGAGGCATATCGGTCATGACGATATCCTTGGTCCGCCGTAGAACGTAGTCTCGAGACGCTTCCCCCATCGATTTAAGATGCATGTCGTCGTTCAAGTATCCGGGGGAGAGGAACTCGAAAATGCTCACAAGGTCTTCCACCGAGTTCTCGATCGGAGTTCCTGTGAGGGCCCACGAACGAGAGCGTGGTATCGAGCGAACGATCTCCGCTGTCGTGCTGTTTCGGTTCTTAATACGTTGCGCTTCGTCGAGAACGACCAAGTCGAATTGCAGCAACCCGCTGTCGATGAGGTCTCGATCTCGCATCATCAGCTCGTAGTTCGCAATCTTGACCGGGGCTTGGGGATTGCTCCATATCCATTGCCGTTTGCGCGAGTCTCCCTCAATGACAGCGACCGGTATCTCCGGTGCCCATTGGCGAAACTCGCGCACCCAGTTCGTCACGAGAGGCTTCGGGCAGATCAACAGGACGTTGCTCAACTCGTTGGAGAGGAGGAGCATTCGAATCGTCGTGATCGCCTGCATCGTCTTTCCCAAACCCATCTCGTCGGCCAGGATCGCCGCGGCTCTCGGAAAGAGAAACGCGATCCCCTCCATCTGATACGGGAAGGGTTGAAAAGGGAAAACGAGTTTAGCCGATTGAACGATCGTCTCTAAAGGTGGCTGCAAGACATAATAGAGCCGATCCTCCAACCGAACCATGTCGCCAGGCGGGCGCATGCGCGTGATCTTTGGACGGGATGGGGCAGCTCCTTCGCCGGGAGCCTCCTTTCGCTTCGACTCCGAAGATTTTGAGGAGAGTTCTCGCTCCTTTTTCGATTCCTCTTCTTTGTTCCAGTTCGGCATCTCGGGGAATGCGAAGCCGATCGTTTTGGGGAGAGATTGGTTCAACTGAATCGATAGAGCCTTGGGAAGCTCCCATTCCTCGAACCCTTGGAGGGAGTCACTGAAACAGATTTCTTTGGAGTGAGGCGCATCATCCACAGTGGCTACGTCGGAGAAAGCCTCGCTGAAGTAGATCGACTCCGTTTGCAGCTCCCTGTCGTTCGGGGCCCAGGAAGGAGCGAACTCTACGACGGAGGAGTCGGTGTTTACTTGGTTCGGCATGATTTTCTCTCTGTTAGATCTAGATTACGCGATCGGCATTGGTAGCCCCGGTAGGGCAACGCTGTGAAGCATTTTTCTCTGGGAAATTGAATGTTTTTTGTCCGATCGGGGCTTGTCCCCGTCGGACCCGCTTTGGCGTCCTAGCTCGTCCTCCCATAACATCCCACCGTCCGGATGGGGCTTGTCCCCACCGGACGCCGCTTTGGTGT
>CAYMXM010000350.1:0-5708 GCA_964394065.1 uncultured Pirellula sp.
CGCAAGTAATAAGGAATTCGTTGGGCGAACGAAGAAACTTACAACTCAAATCGCCGTCGCGCAGCCGAAATCCCAAGCCCCCGTCGTACGCTTACCGTGTGACGCAGATCATGAACTTGCGACTGCTGGCTCCCGACATCCAAGAGTGGCTTGTGGATCAACCAATACTAATGGATGGACGAGATAGAGTTAGCCTCAAACAGCTGCAAGCCATCTCTATCCTGCCTTCGTGGTGTGAGCAACGCAGAAGGTTGAACTCGGTGGTTGCCACGACTAGCTTCCACGACGCAAGCAGCAGTACTTGAACTTTCGGCCACTGCCACATGGACAAATTTGATTCCGACCTATTCGCAATGGTCGTTTATCGATAGGACAAAAACGGTCGCTTTCTTCTGCCTTCACGATTGGGTCACTGCGAGAACTGCCCGTCTTGATATTCACCGTGTCATATAGCTCATCGCCGATCCTAAACTCAATCTGGTCCCCGTTTCGAGTGATGGTTGACCATACAGGAGGTGTTTGCTTTTCTTCAGGTATGTCTATTTCGATTCCCTGCCTTCGGAAATACTCAATCTCGAAAACATCTGCATAGCTTGCACTCAGTTGAGCGATACCTTCTCCTTCAACAGGAATTGGGACAGCGCCATGTTGATGGTAGTACCCTGCAAAAACCGCCTCATCTTCATTCACCGCCTTTCCGTGAACAGTTGATCTCCATTTGAGAAACTCTCGGAGTTTAAAAGGTGTATTGATCTTTAAAAAAATCGACTCGAGCGTATCGGAATCAACTACCCAGGGAAAGCCGATGCCCGGCAAGGGTTCGAACCAGCAAGCAAGATCGGCAGCGACAAGTCCAAAGTAACCGTCAAGAACAATAATTGGAAAAAAGCATGTAACCCCTGATAAGTCGAGCTTCTGGGCGACGATTCCAGATTCGTCAAATAACTCGCACTCGCCTTCACAACTCTCCAAGTACTCAATTACGCTGGTCGCTTGTTGATAACCTTCGACTATAGTCTTCTTGACATCCGAGGCAATCCTAATGGTTTTGTCGCCACGTGCCCCAAGGGGCCGGAGCGGCGCGGCCTTACACTCCACGATAAACGCAGAGTCGCCATGAATGATCAGCAAATCCCTCTCGGCAAATTTTGAGTTGCCTGCAACAGGTACAAAGTATGAGGTTACAAGTAAAGCATCAACGAAAGTCTGCGTAAACAGACGACGAGTTTCCTCTTCGAGACCGGTATCGCGACGTTTCCGAAGTCGCTCGACCTGTCTTGGCGTTGAAAAACACTGCTCCAATCTATAGAGAGGAGCCATCTTACAGTAGCAAGCGTCTACCAAGAGGTAAGTACCGTCGCTTAATCTTGCGAAAGGGTGAGAGCGAACAATGTCTGCGTCATATGGTGTCTGATAATCAAGGTTATCTTTCCCTGGAATAAACGAAAAAGATCTTAGAAAAGCTTCGCCGTTTCCGTTCGTTGCTTGGTCTAATTGGGTCGACGTAAAGAAGAACAACGTTTGCATTATTCTTTGTGATCGCTGAAATGATTCGGCGGCCGACTCATACCGCGGATGGCCGTACACAAACTTGTCGAGTTGTGGCTTGGTCGCCCCCTTTTCTAAGAGTGCACAATAACCCTCGTGCAATTCTCGCATCTCCTCGGCGAGCGTATTTGACTCCTCGATCCTCAGTGCGACTGAATGACGGACATATTCAATCCCAGAAATCGCTTCCTCAACAGTAATTCCCAGCTGGGGCGAGATGATTTCCTTCGAGAATTGCGAATAGAGGCGACGACAACGTGCGTACGCTTGCTCTGGATATAGCAGTTCTCCTTGAACAGCACCGAGCAGACTCATCATTCCTGCTATTGATCTGCGCCGTCTTTCTAGATCCGAACCGGCTTGATCTGAAAGTAGAGCGATCATCTCTAGATGAAACATTGCTGCCCAAAGTTTGTCGCAAAGGAGAAGAAGTCCGTCCGAGTTCGGATCAGAGTTCGCTTCTCCAGTTGTAAACTTGGTTTTCGCACATAAAGCTCGCAAATGCCGCGCGTGTCCCATGAAATCAGACACGTCAATATCAACAAGTTTTGAAACTCGAGCCAATTCCTGAACATTAAGGCTCCATATAAGGCCTGGTGCAGTCGCGACCGCAACCAGCTCAATCAGCTTGGTTGATACTCTTGAAACAATCTGTTGAAGCCGATTTCTTTCGCGTTCAATCGCAACAGGATCACCGCGAATCGAGTCAAGTAATCCATAGTATGTCCCATATTTCGTAGTCATGTTGTTCGCTGGTCAACCAAAGCCCTATGAAGACGAGAGTTTTCTTCCAACTAACCAAATCTCGCCAAGAAATTGACCACAACACCCGCGAGTCAGTTCAACTCGCGGGTGTCGCTTCAAAGAAGTTATAACGTTTGGAGCGGTGCCCCACACGGGATTACAGTTCTATCGCTTCGACTTCAGCGACGAATCGTAGGTTGTTGTCGGCCAAGAACGCACTGATCACGTTGAACACTGCGTCACTGAAGCCACCGATGTTCATGATGTCCGCTCGCTCACAAGCCTGAACCGTCTGGTACGGCTGCAGATCGATGCAAACCAGCTTTGGGTTGGCTTCCTTACCTGCCAGCTTGCGCTGGTTGGCAACGAAGGCTTCCCAAGCCGTCATCACACCGGTCGAACCGTGCCGTCCTGTTCCGACCCAGCTCTCGTTATCGCTAACGAGAACGATTCCGGCGAACTTGCGCTTCGCATGTTTCTGGTTGGCAGCTACCAGCGGCAGCGAACAATCTGTTCCACCACCACCGTACTTTGCCAGCCGTTCAGCAATGCTCAAGATCGAATCGTTCGGATCGATCTTCACATCGTAAGCCGACGTATCGAACGGAATTACAACGCTGTCCGGGTTGCGTCGCAAGATCGCTGCGGCGAACAGTGCAGCTACGTCGATGCATCGCATCTTCGAAGTTGCACCTCGTCCACGATGTCCCGTTACCGCACAGCTCATCGATCCAGACGTATCCAGACCAATAACCACCGGTCCCGGCAACTCCGGTACGTTTCCACAGGCGATCTCCGCTGCCTTATGCAGTGCAGTCTTGATCTTCTGCGGAACGTTGTCATCCGCGTTCAAGTACGCAGCAAAGTACTGGTACGGGAACTGCTTCGATCGTCGAATCTCCGACTCGTCAGTAATCCGTTCAGCAACGTAGTCCACCATTGCACTTGTTGCGAGCACATCGTGTCGCAGCAAAGTGTTCAAGTTCATACGGAGTGCCTGCGGACCCATCTTGCGAGCCAGCGCAGCCCAAACCTTCGGTCCCTTGGCGGCATCCGACAACAAGTCCCATCGGACGTTGTCGAGACCACCAGCGATCAAGGCTTGTGCTTCTTCGCTTTCCGAGTTGCGGTACGCGATCATCGACTGAACTTCGACCGGCAAGTCAGCTTCCGTTGCCGGTGCCCACTTCTCGATCGACTTATCAGTCAACCAACCGAACATCGCTCGGCGAGCGTTATCCTTCGGCGTCGGTCGAGCCATACGCAGGATGTCCCGCAAGCTCGGATCGTTACCGATCGATGCGCTCAACAGCTTTCCGACTGAAGCGGTGTTCAACCATCGCTGGAAGGCACGCTGCACAGAGCTCGACAAACCAACGCGGCCCTTTCCAGCCTTGTTCTTGAATTGACCCGAACGAATCATCTGAAACACAGTGCGCAGAACCCGACCATTATCGACCACGCGATCGAACACTCGGTGCATCAGCTCGGTATCACGAACCGACAGCGCGACCAGCAAAGCGGCCGGCATGTCCTTCATGAACGCCTTCTCACGAGCGTACAGAGCCAGCTTCGCCAAGTACTGGTTGTCGTCGACTTCGTCGATCAACTTCAGTACTTCGGCCAACTGCGTATCGGCCGTGCTATAGAACGCGTTACCGAACGTACCCGTTGCGGCCACTTGAGCCAGGGCGTGCTTCGGCTCGAGCTTGTACGCGCGGCCACCCGCTTCGTTGACTGCGTTAGCTCGCGGCAATCGGCTAGTAAGGCTTGCGAAAAGAGACTTGTTGGCCATCCGTGTGACCTCCTCAATTAAAACTGTTCGACGAAGGGTTGTTGAGAAAGGCCAGTATCAGTGACACTGTGCCATCTTCCCTAAAGATGTAATCCCAACTGGCAGTCGAACGAGAATCGCAAAGCAGAATCAAGCACTACGCTTACTCTGCTTTCCCTAGTTCATTCATTTGTTTCTTGATTGCGATTAAAGACCCGCTTGGATGCGAGAAGTTCACTGAAATGGACTGACGAAGTGAAAAATCAGACATTGCTCTGCCAACTGAGCTACAGCATCTTTGTAGACGCTGATGAGACTCGAACTCACGACACATGTACTCCGATTTGGCAGTCAGTCAAAATGACTCGCCGCAGCAGTTTCCCGTCACGGCGAGTCAAAACAATGCAACTGAGCGAATTGGTTTGTTCAGATACTTTCGTTGTTGGTTGATGTAATCCAAACAGGCAGTTCAGTTGCCAGAGCCGATGACTGGATTCGCACCAGCATGGACCTGTTTACAAGACAGGTGCCTTTCTCAGTCGAGCCACATCGGCAATTCAGCAGGAATGCAGTGATTCGAACACCGTCCATCGGTTTTGGAGGCCGAGTCCGCTCCCAGGCGAACATTCCTGTATGACAGAAGCCCAGCGAACTGAGCTTCTGCGTTGATTAATCTTCGAGCTCTACTATCCAGTAGGCTTCGCTGATGAACTTGGACCAGCTCTTCACGTGATTCATTCGATCGGCGTAGATCGGCTTCCAAGCGGGACGCACTGGCTCCTTGCGGAGTTTCATGTGCGCCTGAGCTGGAGTCCGGTCGGCCTTTCGCGAATTACAATCGATGCAAGCCAATACGCAGTTCGTCCAAGTCGACTGTCCACTTTGGGCACGCGGGACAACGTGGTCAATCGTGAGCTCTTCGCTGCCAGGCTGTTTTCCACAGTATTGGCAGGTCATCTTGTCACGCTTGAACACGTTTCTGCGGCTGAAGGTAACCGTCTGCGTCGGCATTGCATCGAACTTGGTCAATGCAATGACCTCCGGAATACGAATGCGCTGGCGTACCGACTGGATGAACGGCTCGTCGCGATCTGGTACAAGCCGGCTCCAGTCACTCCAGTCATACAACTGGTAATCCACTGGATCGACGATCTTGGCCGAGTCGTTCCACAGCATGATCAGGGCACGCGCAACCGTCGCTACGTTGATCGGCTGCCAGTTACGGTTCAGCACCAACGTTGGACGCTGAAGCGACGGACTCAGGCCGATAGGCGTTATGTAGGTGTCGAGAGTTGCTGCGATAGTGCTCATGCTTAATCCATGGACGGCGTCCGTTAAAAAAGGGGTTGCGAAACGTCAATTACAAGAACAGCTCCAGCGTTCTTTGGTTCAGTGGAAATGTAAAAACACTCGACGAAGTTGTGACCAGAGATTCGGCCCGTTTTGATTTAAGTCGGGCCGGCGGGAATCGAACCTGCTAAACCATGTACTCCAAATCGGCAGTCAAGTATTGTTTCAAAACGATCGACGAAGTTATGTGTCAGAGGGTATACGGCGTTCTACCACTGAACTACGGCGCAATGATCTAAATCAAAGTCGCGCCGGTGGGACTCGAACCCACGACTTCCGGCTCCTGAAGCAT
>CAYMXM010000351.1:0-303 GCA_964394065.1 uncultured Pirellula sp.
CTCGTCGCCGGTCTCTACGGATACGACTGCGCTATCCACGCAAAAAAACTCGGTCTAACGCAACGACCGGGTAGGAAGTAGATAACGGTTCTCAATCGCGGCTCAAAAACATGGGAACTGGCCACGCAGCTATGTGCTACCATCGCTACGCGATTCCAAGCCGAACTCATCCCTCTGCGAACCTCCGCGTCCCCTGCGGTTAAATGGAAGTCCCCTCTTCCTCAAGCCTGTTGATACCGTCACCGAAGGATTCTTAACTACCCCTCGCTTGTGCTTCGGGTTTGTATCAACGGTATCCAGCGT
>CAYMXM010000351.1:313-5692 GCA_964394065.1 uncultured Pirellula sp.
ACCCGTGGCGTAAGCGAGGGACAGCGTCGCGAGTGCACGTAACCTTTGTCGGAATATCTCAGGACCGGGTGGCACCCCCTGAGGTACGAAGGGCGAGCTGTGAGACCTGGGATGGATGCCTAGTTGCCAGCGCTATCCTTCGCTTACGCTTCGGGTTGTGATTTTCGGGCTTCGCTCGCGCCTCGCGTTTGTATCAACGGTATCCAGCGTTCTTCGTGTTCCAAAACCTCGGTGATTCTCAAACCGAACTTATCTCCGACCTTCACAACCTCTCCCTCGGCGATCTTTTGCCGGTCGACTTCCACGGTGAGAGGGGTATCGCACGCCTTGTCGAATTGAAGCATCATTCCCGGTACTAAGTTGAGAATCCGTTCGACCGGTAGTTCCTTCGAGGCGAGCGTTACGGCGACGGTGGCTTCGATCCTGAGGAGACTTTTCCAATAGTCTACGCGCGCGCGGGCCGAAGTAACGTGTTTTGACTTAGTGTCCGTTGCCATGGGAGCCTGATCCAAGAGACGAAGATGCTCATCCGATTAGAGTTTTTCGGTTCCGCCCCCCCCGGAGGCTGAACGGATCTCTCCAGAATCTCCATCTAAGGAACTGTGCAAGGTTGCCAGCGCTGTCCCTCGCTTACGCCACGGGTTGTGATTTTCGGGCCCCGCTTACGCGTCGACCAAACTAACCAAAGGCTAGAATTTCATCCGCTGTTCGCATAAATTGAGAGATGTATTCAAAGTAAAATCTGCCGGCGCAGCCAACTCCAACTAGGGACCGATGCCATGTCCACCGTTACCGAATCCTACCCGTTTGCCCCCTACCGCGAACTGAGCAACGAGGTTCTGTGCGATCGCATCAAGGCTGCGAAAGAGGCCCTCGGGTCGAGCCTCCTCATTCTCGGGCACCACTACCAACAGGATGAAGTGATCGAGCACGCCGATTTGAAGGGGGACTCCTATCAGCTCAGCAAATTGGCGGCGGAAAGTTCCGATTGCCGCTATATCGTTTTTTGCGGCGTTCACTTCATGGCCGAGACGGCGGATATCTTGGCCAATCGCCCGGAGAAACTAGAGGCCCGGGGGGGAGAACGGGTCAAGGTCGTCCTTCCCGATATGGCAGCAGGCTGCTCGATGGCAGACATGGCGGCCATTCGCCAAGTTGAAGCGGCTTGGGATCAGCTCTCCGAAGTCATCGACACCGAAGACATGACCCCCGTGACCTACATCAACAGCGCCGCCAGCCTGAAGGCCTTTTGTGGCCGACACAACGGGATCGTCTGCACGAGTAGCAATGCGAAAGCTGTTTTGGAATGGGCTTTTAGCCATCGCAAGAGAGTTTTCTTCTTCCCAGATCAACACCTTGGGCGAAACACCTCGTTGGGAATGGGAATCACCAACGATCTTATGCCTGTTTGGAATCCCCATGAAGAATCGTTTGGGGGGAACACCCGGGAGGCGATCGAAAACTCCAAAGTCATCCTTTGGAAAGGACACTGCTCGGTCCACCAGATGTTCCAAGCGGACCACGTTCATTCCTTCCGAAAGCGAATCGAGGGGATCAAGATCTTGGTCCACCCAGAGTGTCCGCAAGAGGTCAACGAAATCGCGGATGTTTCCGGATCGACGAGCAAGATCATCGAGACGGTTCAGAAATCTCCTCCCGGCACCAAGTGGGCGATCGGAACCGAACTTCATCTGGTTAACCGATTGAAAAAGGAACATCCAGAGCAAGAAATCCACTTCCTTTCTCCCCTGGTCTGCATGTGCGCGACGATGTATCGGATCGACCTAGCCCACCTATGTTGGAGTTTGGAAAACCTCGTTGCGGGGACCATCGTCAACGAGATCAAAGTCAAAGAGGATGTCGCCCACTGGTCGATCGTGGCCCTTGAGAGAATGTTGGCGGTGAAGTAGTCAACGTGAGTATCTTGGTCGACTCCTGGGGGTGGGGGACGTTGGAACCACAACCGGTGGCGGCCTATGTTCACGTCCCGTTTTGTAGGCATCGTTGCGGCTATTGCAATTTTTCGCTCCTTGCGAACCGCGATGATTTGTTTGATCGCTACCTGGATGCAATCGAACGGGAACTCGCTTGGCTCGAGACACCTCGCCCCGTCGCCACCCTTTTCCTCGGAGGGGGAACCCCCTCCATTCTGAACGAATCGCAACTAGTTCGACTCACCGAGGCCCTTCACCACTGGTTGCTCCTCGCAGCTTCTTCCTCATCCCCACAAGGTGGCCCGGGCGTCTCGCCCGGTGTTGCGAGGGCTATTCTGGGCGAAACGCCCAGGCCACGAGTCAATCCCATGATCTCAGATGAAATGCCCCTCATCGAATGGTCGATCGAAGCCAACCCGCTCGATATAACCCATGAATTCTGCCGAACCTGTCAACGACAAGGGATTGATCGAATCAGCATCGGCGGGCAATCGTTCGACGCCACCAAGCTTCGGCGCCTGGAACGAGACCATTCCCCTGAGGAACTGGTGCAAGCGATCCGAATCGCGAAGGAGTATTTTCAATCGGTCTCGATCGACTTGATCTTCGGCGTTCCGGGAGAGCCGCTCGAAGCTTGGAATGCCGATTTGGAGAAGGGGATCTCGCTCGATGTCGACCATGTTTCGACCTACGGTTTGACCTATGAGAAGGGGGCCCGTTTTTGGAGTCTGCGGGAGAAAGGAGAATTGAAACCGGTCGAAGAGGAATCGGAGTTAGCGATGTACCTGCGAGGAATCGAACGTTTGGAGGAGGCAGGATACGAACACTATGAGATCTCCAACTTTAGCAAACCTGGATTCGCCTGTTTGCACAATCAAGCTTACTGGCAGGGAAGGGGGTGGTGGGGATTCGGTCCGAGCGCTGCGCGGTTTGTCGGGAGGACGCGAAGTGTTAATCATCGAGGAACGCTCGAATACATGCGAAGAGTCGAACAAGACGAATCACCTGTGGTCGAGGTGGAGCTTCTCGACGACGAGCAGCTGCTCCGCGAACGATTCGTATTCGGAATGCGTCAACGATCCGGGGTGGATTGGGATGTTCTGGCGAAGGAGGCCCCACGCGAAATCGTTGACTCGATCGAGGCAACCATGGCCCAACACATCGCCAACGGCTGGCTCACCCGGCAAGGGGGTCGAATCCTCCTAACCCAACAAGGGCTCGTTGTCAGCGACGGACTTTGGAACGAGTATCTGTGATGTTTGTGTCGTAGGGTGTGTGAAGTGGTCGCCTTTCCATCTCAGACCGAGATAGCACGCCACTCATCGTTCCCATTGCAATCACCTTCGCGCCCAAAGCGACCACGGAACACACCGGAAGTGTAGTTAGCACCATTCCTCGCGTGACGTCTTTCGTGAAGGTTTCTTTCGTCCGACCGGGGCTTGGGTCCGGTTCTTAATCGCGTAGCGATGGCAGCCCAAGATCATCGCTTTGCGATTCAACGATCTGAAACCTACCTTAACACCCGTGCGTCAGGCTGGGCCGGGGGTGAGGGGTAGAAGTGATATCTAACTAGACAATCGTTGACTAAGACGTTACCCCCTCATCCCCGCCCTTCTCCCCCAAAGGGGGCGGAGAGTGGGTATCTAATGTGAGATACCGCTAGCTTGCTTCTGCCCCGTTCAGTCCATAAAATCATCGTTAAAACCACATGCAACATTTTGTGTCGTGCGAGTCAAGTTTTCACGACTCACAGTGCGCATGCACCTATTAGTAAGGCCCAAAGGAGACGAGCAGTGAAAGACAAGTTAACCCCCTGGATGCCAGCAATATTTTGTGGGGCATTATCGCTGATCACCGTATTGGCCGACATAATAGGTCGATTCGCGACTGGTACCGCGAATGTTGGATTAAGCACTTTCCTGTGTTTCTTGCCAGTGTGTTTCCTTTACGTCGGAGCAATGCTTAACAATCTTCGGAATGAAAACCGTGAGCTCAAGCGTCAATTGGAAGAGATCGCGCCCCTGGAAGCAGATGAGAGAAAGTACGCAGCCTAGGAACAGTCCCGATATGACTTCTCGTTTCTGAGCTGGTTCGTTGCAGTAGGGTGTGTGAAGTGGTCGCCTTTCCATCTCAGACCGAGATAGCACGCCACTCATCGTTCCCATTGCAATCACCTTCGCGCCCAAAGCGACCACGGAACACACCGGAAGTGTAGTCTAAGGCGAAGCCAACTTCTTCCTCAAGCCTTACCCCTCAAGCCTTACCCCTAGTATCTAGCGTACCGCCAGTTTTGACAACAGAATTGGCTTCGTTGGGATGCGTTGCAACGCCTCCCAACTCGGCTAGGCAGATCGCATAGGCCCCCTGAAATTGCGAGTCAATATTCGTGGGTGAGCTTGATCGCGTAGCCGATTGTTTTTACCCGAACGGTTGCTCGACCGGTTCGCGTAGCGAGCCAGGTCACATTTTACTAGGCAGGGAACAGACAATAATGTCCTCTTACGAACGTGTTATTGGTATCGATGTATCTTCCAAAAAACTGGATCTCTCCGATTCGCAGGAGAAGCTTTCTTCTTGCATCGACAACTCCGTCGATGCCATCGAAAAGATGATCAAGAAGCTGACCGAACCGGAGAAGACTCTCGTCGTTTGCGAAAGTAGCGGAAGCTGGGAGAACATCTTGGTCGACATGCTTCATGAAGCAAATGTCCATGTAGCGGTAGTGAACCCAAGGCAGACGCACTATTACGCGAAAGCTCATGGCTACCTGGAAAAGACCGATAAGATTGATGCCAAAGTGATTCGCTTATTTGGAGAGCAGGTGGAGGTTCACCTCACAAGACCTCGCACGCCACGCGAGAAAGAATTGCAAGCTCTTTCGCGTCGCCGTGTCCAGTTACTGGAGATGCTCAACCAGGAAACGAATCGCAAGATTCTGTGCCGAGATAAAGCCACGATTGATTCGATCGACGAAAGCATAAAAATGCTGAAAACCCAGATAAAATCGATCGAAAACACCTTAAAGAAGCTGGTCAAAGAGCTTGAAAAGGAATCTCCCATCGTTGGAATCATTTCCAGTGTTCCGGGGGTTGGCTTGATCACCACAGCTACGCTGATTTCTGAATTGCCAGAGCTCGGCATCCCCTCTCGCGGCAAGATTGCCAAGCTGGTTGGCGTGGCTCCCATGGCCAAGCAGTCTGGTCAGAGCGATGGTAAACGGCAAGTTCGAGGCGGGCGTGTCACGGTTCGTCGCGTCTTATACATGGCCGCGTTGGTTGCGGTTCAGGTGAACCCGGTGATGCGTGAGTATTACTTAAGACTTTTAAAGAAAGGAAAGCCTAAGAAGTTAGCCTTGATTGCTTGTATGCGCAAACTGCTCTTGATACTTCATGTTTTGGTCAAACGGGAAGTGTGTAACGGGGCGGTGCGAATTGTTTAGTGGTGG
>CAYMXM010000352.1:0-5675 GCA_964394065.1 uncultured Pirellula sp.
GCTGTCCCTCGCTAACGCCACGGGTTGTGATGGGGGGACGCTTCGCGTCCGCCCCCTTAACACCGATGCGTCAGGCCACCCTACAACTCCCCTCTCAATCCGACCGGGAGCGGGATTGGATCAGTTGCTGGATGTTTGCTCCGCGGGGGAAATTGCTTTCGTGGAGTTCAAACTGAATAAGGTCTTGCGGCGAAAAGAGAGTTTCATGCGACGGGCGTTGCTTCCAAGGGATTGCTGACTCGACACCACGTTCCTCCTTGAGAAGCCGTGCCTCTCCGGTGAAAGGGAGTTCCTCCGACATCCCATTTCTTAGCCTCACCTCCACGAGCTGTTTCGTCAATTCGTCATAGCAATTGTCCTCTCCTCGGAAGTCGAGCCAACGGGCAAGCTCCTCGCCTTGCTCCGAGCGCTCCCAAAACTGCCAATCCTCATCGGCTGCGACATCCCAGTAAACCAACGATTCCATCCCACCGAAAACGGAATCAAGCGCAGAACGAGTCACGGGCAATGGAGGTGAACTACCGCTAACCCAAGAGGCATATAGAAACGACCTTGCCGTCCAAGAGGTGACATTCTGCATATACAGCAACACGCGGCTGTTCCCCCGAAGGGGCATGTTGACGCGCGGTAGATGAAGCAAGGAACCACTTAAGGCAAAGAGGGAGTTGTTGATCTTTCCTTCGACCCGGATAGGGGCGATGATTTGAATTGCATCCCCATGCCCCGTCAGGACAATGTCTTTGAAGTTCAACAAGACGCTCGGTGCAACAGAAACGTTCTCGCCACTACTCAAAGGGAGCCCTGCTTCGCATCGAATGGCAACTGGCATGGGAGCTTGAAGAAGTGCGACCGGCACGGTGGACTGGATGGGAGGCTCGATTGAAATGGTGCAGTCGATCAAATTCAACTGGCTACCACTCCTGCAGATCAACAGGGCTTGGCGAACGCTTTGGGCACGCCAAACAATATCGCAGCCGACAAGGGTGATCTGGCTCGAGCCGCAGTCGAGCCATGCCCTCGAATCGGAGGCTTCGGATTCCGAAATGTCGATCTCAATCCTCGCTCGTGACCCCGGTTTGCTCTCGATCGAGAGCTTTCCGTGATTTCGACTCAGAGCTCGAAGATTCGAAGCGCTCCGGATAGTTGAGGATTGAATGACGATACGGTTCGCGTCGGGGGTCAAGTTGACTCGCTCAATCGCTTGATCGAGCGATACCGCTAGTTGCCGATTCGTCTCGAGTTGCTCGCTATTGAATTGGGGATCGACGACGACGGTCCCAGCCTCGGCAGGAACCGAGAGAACCTGGCCGCTATCCGGTGACTTGTTGAGCTGGAGGGAGCTGCCGTCCGTTTTAATAGGGACCCCGTAATGAACTTCGGGAATGGTGAACTGGGAATGCCGGCTCCCCTCCGATTGAAGCCATATCGCAATCGATGTGACTCCCCCCAACGCAACCAGATACGGGATGGCTAGGCGGCTCCAGGAGGAACTCGAGGGGGGAAGGGACTCGCGTGGATCGGTGTCGCGAGTCCACGAGAGGTCTTCCAGGACTGCGAGAGTTTGAAGATCGTCGATCAAGTCGGCCGGTTGCTGATACCGATCGGAAGGTCGTTTGGCGATCATCTTCCGGAGAATCGCAATCAAAGAATCGCTTAAGTCATGCCGATGAACCCGCGGGTCCTCTGGCATCTTCGACCCGTGCATCAAGAGCTTTTGCAGCGCGGTTCCGTCCGGGAAAGGAGGGAGCCCCGTCAAGAGATAGTACCAAGTACACCCGAGGGAATAGATATCGCTTCGAACGTCTGCTTCCCTTGGGTCATGGGCTTGCTCGGGGGAAATGTAGTCGAATGTTCCGAGGGTGACGCCGCTCGCCGTAAGATCGTTGGTCGAGCGGTCGAGCTCTGTCGCACGAGCGAGCCCCATGTCGACGATTTTCGCTTGCCCCGAGGGGGTTAGGACGATGTTGGAGGGTTTGATGTCGCGATGGACGACTTGGCGTTGGCTCGCATGTTGCAAGGCCTGGGAGACCTGGCGAATCAAGTAGACCGATTGCTCCACCGACATCGGTCCCTGGCGAATCACCGTTTCGCGAAGATTGATCCCTTCGACGAATTCAAAAACGATGTAGCTCCAGTCCGGGGTTTCGCCGACGTAGTAAACCCTTGCGATGTTCGGGTGATCCAGCTTCGCAGCCGACTGGGCTTCGAATCGGAAGCGGCGCATCGACTCGGGATCGCGCCCCGCTGTGGGAATCGCCTTGATAGCAACCTCCCGATTGAGGCGAATATCCTCTCCCCGGAAGACTGCTCCCATCCCCCCGATTCCGACCAACGAATCGATTCGAAAATGGTCCAGCTGCTGGCCGAGGAGGTCCTCCGCCGACGTATGCCACCCGATTTGATAGGAGGGGCGAGAGCCCGAAGGGGAATTTCCGTTGTCGTGATTCCTTTCTCGAATCACCGTCTTTTCCGAATCCCCACTCTCCTTCCCTTCCCGCTGAGCGCGTTCAACCTCCGCGTGCGTCAATGTCGCGTCTGAATGGTGGCTGTCGTTAGGAGAAGGCACGATTGAAGTTTGAAGTTTGAAGTTTGAAATATCCCGGAGGGATCGTAGACCATTGGTCGGGGAGACTAGGTGGAATTGTCGAGTTTAAAAATGGTCATGTTTTTGGTAGCCCCAGTAGGGGCGTCTCGAACTTAGGCGTGGGCCTTGGCCCACGCTATACCGGCCCGAGATATCTTGAGCCCCGGTAGGGGCGGAACAAAGGGCAGGTTTGTCCCGCCCCTACCGGGGCTCTAAAACCACTTTGTCCCTTCTATACGTGGGGCAAGCCCCACGCCTAAGTTCGAAACGCCCCTACCCGGGGCTACCTTTCCTTGACCTGAGGTCAAGGCTAAGGGCGAAGTCCTCTTCTTCCTCAAGCCGATTCGTAAGATTCGTCCGATTCGTGGTTCATTCTACGGTTCTTTCTGAGCCCATCTCTTCACCAGCCTCTTAACACCGATGCGTCAGGCCACCCCTCACCCCCTCTCCCCGAAGCGGGGCGAGGGGAGCGGAGATGTAAAAGCGCGGCGCGAGCCTTGCGGTAACGACCTCGGTGACGAACAGCGTGGGCAACTCGCTTACACCTTACACCTCAAAGCTCAATGCTTACACCTCAAAGCTTACCGTTACGCTGTTCTTGCTCGGTAGGAGCGGTCGTTGAACTGGCGAGTTCGGCGGGCTCCTATCGCCACCGCGCGTTCTACCATTTTCAGTTTTCGGTACACTCCAGGTCGACTCTCGAATCGAGCCAACGATTTGCGATACTTCAAATAGAACATAAAGGTCTCCGCAAAATCCTCGCTCGCATTGGTCGTCGCATAGTCGGTGATAAACTCGTCCAGGAGGTAGCGATAGAAGAATTGTACCCGAGCCGCCTCCGTCTTTCTGCGTGCCTTCCCGGCTAAATAGGTGTCGTCTCGTTTGAGTTGCCGTCGCCAACTTTCATACGGGGCGCTCGAGCAATTGTTGTAGCTCGCACGGAAGGTGCGCGAGAACCATTCTTGTCGGAAGAAGGTTGGATCGAGAAAATACCAAGCGTGCGCGTATTCATGCCGAATCGTGTCGGTGATCGTCAGCCCGGGTTTATAAGGTTGATGGGGAAGGTCACGGGGGAGATAGATGACGCCAGGACGGTAGCCGAGCTTCGCGTAGTGCCCGACCCGCTCAAAGACGTATCCCCGTTCTCCCCCACTCTTTTCGTTGGAGATGCAAAGTTCAACAGCGTCCAGATAGACACCATCGGCGAGCAAGCCTACTTCAGCCAGCTCGTGTCGGACAAGATTATAAGCACGGTCAACATTGGCCATGGTGGTGGAAGCGATCAGTAAATCGTGGAATGGAGTTCGAGGGATTCAGGCCTCGAATTCAAAACAGCGACGCTTCCGTGCTTCTACCAAGTCTGCTTCGACTCGTTTCGAACAGCAATCCGAATCTCCGAAAAAGGAGTGGAGCATCCCGTGAGGGTGGAAATCAGCAGGATTGGCGGCAAAACGGTCAGATCCGAATCGATCGGCTCATGCAGGCCCCCTGATTCTTGCGAGATGCCCCCAAGAGGCAATCAGGAGAGAACTGTTCTGCAATAAGAAAAATTAATAGACGGGCGGTTTAAGCGATTCTGCCGAGTATTCCGCGTCGGGCGTGACGATAAGCCCCCTTCTGACGCCTCAAGATGGGGAAGAAGGGGGCGGGAAATGCGGTGGGGCGTTGGACTCTCTGGATTCCAGGAAGGTTAACCGTAGATGAGGCCAACCACGGAACACACAGAAGACACGGGAAAAAGAGGGAATCTATTTCCCGCTTTTGAAGCGATTGACGTTGATTATGATCGTACCGAGGTCGTTCTTTCCTTCGTTGAGGGTAAGCTCGGTCGTTCCTCGCTTCCAAGATTCCTTCTTGCCACCGATGGTGAGTTCTTCGATCGATTTGTCTTGGTTTTCGTGCCAAATCTTGAAGCCGAGGGGGACGCCAGCGGGGAGTTTTTCGATCTTCACCTTCCCGTTGACATCACTGATTCCGGTGTAGGGGTGGTCATAAACCAAAACATAGGCGCTCATCCAAGCGTGGATATTGCAATCGACCCTGGTCGCTGCCTTTTCTTCTTTGTCGGTGGCAACGTCTACCGAGCCCTTTGCGGGAATGACAGGGTTGACTTCAGTATTCTCAAAGAACGAGAACTTGGCGTTGTGCGGGATGTCGTCCGAGTTCTTCACCTCGATAGTTTGGCCGGCGCGGACCGCAAGGAGGTGAGGGACGAACTGACACTTCACGTTGTCGAGAAGGGCTTTCTGACTGGGGACCGCCTGAAGATCTGGGTGAATATCGTTTGCTTTTAACTTTGTTTTTCGGGTATCGATCGTAAAGACGATATTCGCGATCCCCTTGTTGGCAGCGTTGACGACTAGGTCCTCCAGGATGACACCTTTGGGATCTGCGTTGCATTTATCCTTCGAGTTCGCATCGAATCGTTCCACCTTGGGGATATCCCCTTCGAGGACGACGGTAAATTCAATATCTGCCCACTTTTGGGCTTGGGCGATTCCACCGAAGAGAAACGGTGCGGTGGCAATTAACGCGCCTTGAAAGAACGATTTCATATCTAGCTCCAAAGAGGTATACGAGAGGTAGAGGCGGGAGACGCACAAAGCGTCCGGTTTCTGAACGCTCAATCGTAGCTAGAACTCAAGTTTTTTCAATTAGGCGAGAGGTAGATGAGAGACTACCAATCGTTGTCCCTCGCTAGCGAGCGCGTCTTTTGAAACGCCCCCTCCCCCAAGAAACAGTGCGGCCGAGAGGACTCGAACCTCCAAGGGGTTGCCCCCACTAGCCCCTCAAGCTAGCGCGTCTGCCAGTTTCGCCACGGCCGCAGTTGTTTTGATTTTTTGAGTCGACGAAGTGTAAAGTCTATCGGGTGCGCGTCAAGCCAAAAATAGTGATGGTTTATTTTAGGTTTAAGGTGGAGGCGTCAGGGGGGCACGCTTAGAGCGCAGCGGCACGCTTAGAGCGCAGCGATGGGCGTGAAGGATCCTAATGATCGTAGGAGTTTTCTACACCACTACACGCCCTTCGTTACCTCAGGGACGTGCCACCCGGTCCGCTCCCTTCGCCCCGCTTCGGGGAGAGGGGCCGGGGG
>CAYMXM010000353.1:0-5669 GCA_964394065.1 uncultured Pirellula sp.
TGGGGATGAGGGGGTAGCGACCTAGTCAACGATGGCACAGTTAGATCTCACTTCTGCCCCTCACCCCCAGCCCCTCTCCCCGAAACGGGGCGAGGGGAGCAGAACTCTAAAACGCAGCGCGTGCTAGGACGCCAAAGAGGTGTCCGACGGGGACGAGCCCCGATCGGACAAGAAACGAACCAAAGAATAAAACTTACGCAAAGCCAATTCACCACAACACGGAATAAGGAGCTCGCCGCCGCTACGCGGCGAGCTCCTTATTGGGTAACATAAAGCCTATGTCTTCCCAAATCACCAATACGACTCAATCCCACCGTTCCTCAAGCGGAATACCCCCGTCTCTCCCAGCTCCTGTCCGGGATCTCCTAAGAGACGTGCGGGGAATACTTGGGCGATTCATCTTCTCGCAAGCCATCATCCAGTGGGGGATTTGGTCCATCGCAGCCTTTTGGCTCTTTGGATTCATCGACTACTTGCCCGCCATGCTCGGAGCTGCGGAATCTCCGCGATGGATCCGCGTCGCGATGCTCGGTGTTTTGATCGCCGGCGCACTCTATATCTTGTATCAACAGATTTGGAAACGATGGCTTGTTCGCTGGAGCGATGATTCGATCGCGTTGCTAATCGAAAGAAAATATCCTTCCTTCGAAAGTGCGCTTATCACGACCGTTCAAGGGAGTCACCGCCGAAGCGACCGATCCCAACACGAGGACCATCCGAGCCGAGCGGGGTTGCTAGAGCTCGCTAGAGAACGGGCCCTCGCGTTGCTCGATCAGGTCGATGTTCCGTCGCTCGTTCGGACCCGTTCACTCCAAATCCAACTGGTGGTTCTCGGCGTTCTCCTCGCCCTTTCCATCATCATCGGCTTGACCCGCCCAACGTGGTCCAATCATTGGGGAAAGCGTCTCTTTGCTCTTTCCAATGCTCCCTGGCCTCGCTCGGTGCAGTTGGGGGTGGAGGGGATCGAGTTCGAGGTCCCAAGCTTCACCGGAGTCAGCTCCCGAGAACGGTACTCCGTTTCCTTCCAAGAAGGGCGGGTTCCGATTCCTTTGGGGCAATCGGGGCTCCTGAAAAGTTTCGCGGATCTAAAAGGGGAGCGAGTCCCTGAAACCTGCACGGTCTACTATCGAGACGACGCGGGAAATCGAGGGAGGGCTAACATGAGACGGACAGCCCCCTCGGCTACTAAACAGAACTTTATTCTCGACGGCCCTCCTCTCGAGTCGATCAGTCAATCTCTCTGGCTTAGCATCGTCGGAGGAGATGCGAGGCTTTCCGAGTTGCGACTCGAAGCGGTCGACGCTCCGATGGTGAGCGATCTGAAATTGCGAGTGAAGTATCCAGCCTACCTGCAGCGTTCTACGCAGTCCCGTTGGGGGGAGGAGACTCTCGACTACCGAACGGGGCTTCGGCTTCCGCAAGGAACAGAGGTCGAGTTCTTGCTTACCGCCAATAAGCCGATCGCTCGCTGCGACTTCATCCAAGTCCAATCGTCGGAGTCAACTGGACGAACGGAAAAGGAGCAGACGAAACCCCTTCCTGAACCTTCCGATCGTTGGTCCCTGCCGATTGGCGTTTTGGAAAGTAGTGCATTGTTCGAGTTCCGGCTTTGGGACGAAGAGGGGATATGCTCCAATCGAATCCAGCAGTTCGTCCTTTCAACGATCATCGATCGACCTCCCCAAGTCGACATGGTCCTCGACGGCATCGGGACCCACATCACAGAGATTGCGAGCATCCCGATCCTCGGAAAGGTGAAAGACGAATACGATGTCCGAGATGTTTGGCTTGAGTCTGTCCACGGTGAAGATCGACCGATGGAGACCAAGGTGGCGCGGCAGACCGACGAGGAGGTTCGTTACACGCTCGATTGCAAAGAGCTTCGCGATGCGGGGAAGTTCCCTATGCAGGTCGGTTCCGCACTCGCGCTAACCCTGGCCGCAAGCGACTTCTTCGATTTGCATCCAGAGACTCAGGTCGGAAAATCCAACTCGGTGCAATTATCGATCGTAACCCCAGATCATCTCTTGCTGTTGCTCGACCGGCGAGAAGCGGCGATGCGAAGACGGTTGGAGCAGATCATCGGTGAGACGCGACAACTCAGGGACTTGATCGATAACATTCAAAAGCGTTTCTCCGGCGAGTTGGAGGGGGAATCGCCTGCCAGCAATGAAGACGAGACTCCTCAGGAAAGCGCCGAAGAGCGGAGAGAACGAATTCAGCGAGTCCAGTTATTGCGCAGTCAGCAAGCGATGTCCCAAATCTCCAAATCGGGGAGCGAGCTTAACGGCGTTGAGAAAGAGATCGGGCAAATCGGTCGGGAACTCGTCAACAATCGAATCGACAGCGTAGACAGACGGACCCGTTGGCAGGAGAAGATTCAACGGCCGTTGCGATCGATGCTGGACACGACTTGGACCGAGTTCGCCTCCCAAACCGCGAGTCTAGAAAAGCGGTTTTCCCAATTGGATCCCAACTCCGAAGATATCCGAGCGAACCTCCTGGAAGCGTTGAAACTCAACGATCAAGCGATCTCGACGCTGGAGAGTATTTTGGCCGATATGCTCGAACTTCAAGATCAAACCGCGATCATCGACATGCTGCGCGATATCATAGACAGTAGTAGCCAATTGATCGAAGAGACCAAAGGGTACAAGAAGGACCAGGACCGGAAAGCGTTGGAGCTACTGCAATGATTGGTAAAGGCTTTTGTGTAGGCTTTAGACTTTGGACTTTAGGCTTTAGGAAGAGGAGGGCCGACGCGCAAGCGAGGCCCGAGAATCACAACCCGTGGCGTAAGCGAGGGACAGCACTGGCAACCACGCATCCAATGCAAGATATCACGGCACGCCCTTCGTGCCTCAGGGACGTGCCACCCGACGCATGAGATATTCCAGACAAGGGCTACGTTCACTCGCGACGCTATCCCTCGCTAACGCCACGGGTTGTGATGGGGGGACGCTTCGCGTCCGCCCCCTTACTACTACTCATCCTACTCGCCGCATTCACACTCCTCCTATCCCCCCAACTCTCATCCGCCCAGGAGGGGAATAAACCTCTTTCGCAAGCCGAAGAATTAGAGCAAAAGCAAAAGCAGCTCATGCAGCGGTTTCAGAAACTGGAAGAGCTATTTCTGAGAATGAGCGAACTGGAAGCGGTCTCCAACCCAACTCATGCCGGGCTCTTGATGCAAGCAGCCCAATTGAGCAAACAACTTGGGACCCGGCAGCGTTTGTACAGCGCAAGTGAACTGATCTCCAAGGGACAGCTCAGCCGAGCAATTCAAGAACAAGAAGGTGCCCACGACACGCTTCGGAAGTTACTCGAGCTCCTGCAAAGCGAGAATCGTTCCAATCGGATTCGAGATGAGCGAGCCAAGCTGGAAGAGATCATCAAAGAGCTGCGACGAATCGAGAGTATCCAACGCGCCGTGCGAGGCCGAACCGAAGCAGGACAGGAAACCGAACAAGCTGCCAAAGACCAAGCCGATCTCAACCAACAGATCGAGCAAGTAGAGTCCAGCATGGGGCAGAACTCGGACCAAAACTCAGATAAGAACGACCCAAACTCAGATAAGAGCTCAGATCAGACTTCGGATAGAAACTCGGACTCGAATTCCGATAAGGGATCAGAACAGGACTCCGATAAAAAATCTGATCCAAAACCTAACCAAACTGGTGACCCGAGTTCGGAGAGTGAGTCAGACAAAGATTCGGACAAGGACTCAAATAAGAACGCGGATCCTACGAACGACAAGTCTCCCGAGCAGAACGGGGAGAAGAACTCCGACGAAAAATCAGAGCAGGGCTCAGAACAAAGTTCAGAACAGAACTCCGATCAAAATTCGGATCAAAACTCTGAGCAGAGTTCAGGGGAGAGTTCTGATCCCTCCGACAAATCGGATCCGTCCAACAAAACAGAGCAGCGAGTTCAGCAAGCTCGGCAACGGATGCAGAAAGCGGCGGAGCGGCTTCGAGAGCAGAAGCGGAGCGATGCGGTAGAAGAGCAGCGCGCTGCCGAAAAGGAGCTACGAGATGCGGTCAGCGAACTGGAAAGAATCCTGCGTCAACTTCGTGAAGAGGAGATCGAAAGGGCGCTTGTCGATTTGGAGACTCGTTTGCGACGGATGAACGAGCAACAAAAAATGGTTCGAGTCGAAACGGAGAAACTAGATCAACTCGCGGGAACCGCTCGAGAGCGGAGTCTCGAGATTCAAGCAAATCGACTTGCGATCGAGCAGAACAAAATCGTCATGGAGGGACAGCGGGCTTTGCTACTCCTGCAAGACGAAGGCTCCAGCACCGCCTTTCCGGAAGCGATGGAACAGATCATTCTCGATGCGCAGTTGGTAGCGAAACGGCTTGCAGCATCGAATGTTTCCCCTTCGACGCAAGGGATTGAGGACGAGGTCATCGCCTCTTTGGAGGAACTTCTGGAATCTTTGAAACAGGTTCAGAAGAAACGGGAGGAGGAGAAGAGGCAGCAAGGTCAGCAGGGGGGGCAACAGCAAGGTGGCGATCCCAACAGTCAACCTCTCGTCGACAACCTTGCCGAGTTGCGTCTTTTGAAGGCCCTGCAATTGCGGATCAACCGACGCACGCAAACTTTGGCGAAACAGCAGGACATCGTCGAGGATGGGATTGGCGAGTTGAAGAATCCTGAGCTAAGGTCAGAGATAGAGGATCTCGCAAACCGTCAGTTGAAGATTTACGACGTCACTCGAGAGATCCTCATCAAGGAAAGCCAGAACTAGAGTCCAATTGCCATGCCGATCTACGTGTACGAAATCATCCGAGAGGGGGAGGAATCTCCCGAGACGTTCGAGGTGATCCAACGGATGTCCGATGCACCCCTGACCCATCATCCCGACACTGGAGACCCCGTTCGCCGTGTGATCGGTGCCCCTTCCATCGGCGGAATGTGGTCCGATTCCGCGATGGGCAAATCGACCAGCGACGATAACTTGAAACGCCTCGGCTTTACCAAATACGTCAAAACCGGCGACGGAACCTATGAGAAAACCGTCGGCAAAGGCCCCAGCAATCTTCAGGCTTGAGGGGTGAGGCTTGAGACTTGAGGAAGAGGGGAGGCTCCCCATTTAACCGCAGAGAACGCGGAGGTTCGCAGAGGAGAACTCGAGGATTCGTAGTCGTAGGGGGTGTGAAGTGGCCGCTGCTTCCAGCTCAGATTGAGCTGGCGAGTTAATCCTCGTTTCTATTGCAATCACCTTTCGCACGCAAATCGGCCACGGAACACACCGGGAGTGTAGTTGGCAGCTTAAACTCGCCCATTGTTCCTAACACTCCTCCGCCTCTCCTCCAGCATGGCCTGACGCATCGGAGTTACCCCCTCTCAAGGCAGAGGAGATGCTTTCCACCTTGGGGCTCTGCCCCAAACCCCGGGATTTTTGGAGGCATGGCTCGGAAAGTCATCGAGCTTTGCGTGACGCTTCTACTCGACTCTTAGCAGTTAGAAGGGGCCCCAAGGGGGCCTGGCGCACAGCTGTTAAAGTAGGTTTCAGATCGTTGAATCGCAAAGCGATGCTCTTGGGCTGCCATCGCTTCGCGATTGAAAACCGGACCTCTTACGGAGCATTCCTTTTGCACCCAGGTTAGATCGGTTTTAACGAGTTTAGCCCTCTTAGGTACGACAACGATCCATTGCGAGGC
>CAYMXM010000354.1:0-5667 GCA_964394065.1 uncultured Pirellula sp.
GTCTGGATGGGGGCTCGTCCCCCTCCGGACGCCGCTTTGGCGTCCTAGCAAGCGTTCCCCGCGCGCTTTTTCCCCCCCGCCGCGCAGCGGCGGAGGAAGGAAGGACTTGGCTATTGTTACTAGCACTTCTACCCCTCACCCCCGGCCCCTCTCCCCGAAGCGGGGCGAGGGGAGCAGATATCTGAAAGCGCGACGCGAGCTAGGGCGCCAAAGCGGCGTCCGACGGGGGCGAGCCCCGATCGGACGAAAAGGCCTTCTCTGGAATGGAGCCCATCACCGGAGGGATCACGCCCTTCCGCTACTATGCGCCGTCGCTCCGCGACGGATAAGAGGGGGTTCTTTATGAACAGTTCGAGCATCACCCTACGGCTCTTTGCCTTGACGAGGAAGGAAACTCGTCAGATGCTGCGCGACAGGAGCAATTTAATCGTTGGCCTGCTGCTACCGGTCACATTGATTCTACTCTTCGGCTATGGCCTTTCCTTCGACGTGAAAAATGCACGCGTTACCGTAGTACTAGAAGACAGTTCCCCTACCGCTCGCCAAACCGTAGCGGGACTCCAAGGAACTCCGTACATCGCCCCTGTCTGGGTTCGGACGATGGAGGACGCGGAACAGCGGATGCGCCAAGGAAAAACCGACGCTATCCTCCGCGTTCCGTCCCATTTTTCCCGCGAACTCGCCGAGGGAAACGGCCAGCTACAACTACTACTCAACGGTGTAGACTCCGTCACCGCTTCGACGATCGAGGGTTATGTCAACGGAGCCATCTCCTCCCAAGCTCTCCAGCAGGTCGACCGATCAGGAAGCAAAGGGACGGGGATCGCCAACATCGTCATCACTCAACGGACTTGGTTCAACGAGCCGGGAGAAAGCACTTGGTTCCTGGTACCCGGGTTGGTCGTTCTCGTGATGACGCTGATCGGTGCGTTCTTGGCTTCGATGCTCATCGCGCGCGAGTGGGAGCGAGGTACGCTCGAATCTCTCTTTGTCACCCCGGTCCGTCCTTTGGATTTGGTTTTAGCAAAAATCGCTCCCTACCTAGTCATCGGTGCGATCGACTTGGTGATGTGCTTGCTGGCGGCGAAGTATCTCTTTCAAGTACCGATGCGTGGTTCGCTCATCCTCATCGTCGGTTCCTCCCTTCTCTACTTGACCGTATCTCTTGCGTTGGGATTGTTTATCTCCGCCGCGACGCGCAACCAGTTCCTTGCCAGTCAGGCTGCGTTGCTTGCCAGCTTCTTGCCAGCCATGATGCTATCGGGCTTCATCTTCGATCTGCGCAACGTGCCACTCGTCATTCAGATCGTTAGCCAAGTGCTTCCTGCAACCCACTACATGTCCCTCCTCAAGACTCTGTTCATGGCAGGAGACATCTGGCCGGAGATCCTTCGCAGCTGCAGTATCCTGACGCTTTACGCTCTCGTTCTTATCACCTTTACATGCCGACAACTCCGAAAGACGTTGGAGTGAAACCATGGTGTATTTCATCGAAGTTCTTGTGAAAATCTTGACGTTGTTTCGCAAAGAAATGCTAACGATTTTGAAAGACCCCTCGAGCCGTACCCTCCTGATCGCCCCGGTCCTCGTGCAAGGAGTGCTATATGGCTATGGAGCAACCTACGATCTCACCAACGTTCCTTACGCCATCCTGGATCAGAGTCGAGGGGCAACCTCGACGGAACTTCTAGCTCGGCTGGACGGAACGGGAGTCTTCCATCGGGTAGCAACCCTCACTTCGTCCGATGAGATTGCTGAAGTGATCGACAGCGGGAAAGCCCTTTTAGTCCTTGGCATCCCTTCCAATTTCGAGACCCTTCGGAACTCGGGAGAACAAGCACCTCTGCAGCTCATTCTTGACGGGCGCAATTCGTCGACAGCTGCGTTGGCCTCCGCCTATATCGCTTCGATCGTCGCGACCTACAACCAAAGTCTGAGTGGGGGCCCGACCGTAAGCATCGTCCGCCGCGCCTGGTACAACCCCAACTTGGAATCTCGCTGGAATCTAATGCCTGGTTTGATCGCCTCGTTGAGCATGATCCAAACGTTGATGTTAGCGGCGCTCTCGGTGGCGCGGGAGCGGGAACAAGGAACCTTTGATCAATTGCTCGTAACTCCATTGACGCCACTCCAAATCTTGATTGGGAAAGCGTTGCCCTCAATATTGGTGGGGATGTTTCAATCCACGCTCATTCTTCTCATCATTCTTTTCTGGTTTCAGATTCCGATGAGCGGCACTCTCTGGATGCTTTACCTTGGATTGTTCACCTTCACCGTAGCATCGGTTGGCATCGGCCTGTCGATTTCGGCCGTTGCGTTGAACATGCAGCAAGCGATGCTTTATACCTTCATGCTGATCATGCCGATGATGCTCCTCTCAGGCTTGCTCACTCCGGTCCGCAACATGCCTTGGATTTTGCAGGTAGTCACCTACGCCAATCCCCTTCGCTTCGGCATCGACCTCGTGCGGCGTGTTTATCTGGAAGGGGCGGTATTCAACGACGTCGCTTTCAACTTCCTCCCATTGTTGATCGTGGGAATCGTCACCCTCCCACTCGCCGCCTGGCTGTTCCGCAATCGGTTAGCGTGAGGTTACTCATTTCCTTCGTGACTTCCGAGTGGCCACTAAGGTGCCCTTAAAAGACCCGATACGTTCCATTAAGTTCCGGATCCAAAAGAAAAAATTAAAAAACCGCTAATTGATGGCTTTTTTGCTTGACAGTCCTCCCGCAACACCTCCAAACTCAGGGAATCGCTACGCCCTTCCGTTCTTACAATCTTCCTTAAACCCATTCACACATGTCTTTGGAAATGCTCGCACCATAATTCTATTCAGCGCTGAAAGCGCTTTGGGAGTCGCTCGATATGTCCAGCTCATTCTCGAATGATCTTTTCCTGGTAGCTCGTCATCAACCAGTTCGTCTGCCGGTAATGCCCGCCCCTTACCCTTTTCTTCAAGCAGCTCGTACTCAGGTGTATCCTCGTACGGCGATTCTTCCTCCATCAGCTCAACTTCGGGCGGGTCTCCATCCAGTAGCTCCTCCAGCTCTTCCTCTACGAGCGAGGTCTCTGCAGTATTTAGTCCTTCCAAGATTAGAACTGGATTCACGATACCGTCACCCTACAATGGCAGCAGCTCGTCGAGTAGCTCCTCAAGCGGTGCAAATAACCCATGCATTAAAGACATTAAAAAGAGGGTGACCATAACCGTTGATCCCAAAGATCGAACTGAAGAATTTGAGATCGCCGTTTCTGGGGTTAACCGAGTTCGTATTACTGAAGTATCAAGAGACTCAAACACAGGAGAAATTGTAATCGATGTGCGAGGCACATCTGGAACGCATTTTAACCATAAAGATGGTGACACGACGATAGAAGCAAAGATTGACGGGAGCGCAGTTGGAGCCGCTAAAGTGGTCGTTATTATTCCTGATAAGATTAGCGGTCCATGCCCGCCCGCGGATGGAGGAGGCAGTTCGTCCTCCAGCAGTTCGTCTTCTCGTGGCTGCCCGGATGGCGGCGTTCGTGTTGGCGAAAACAAACTGCTTAACGTGAAAACCATCCCTGCCTGGCCTGATGTACCTGAGGGGCAGTACATTCGAATTACAGCTTATTTTTTGCAATATCAATTGATGTTTGCGATCAGTTCGGAGACCCCTTGGACGAAATGTATGATGGATGTTGTGTTCAAGAAAAAAGGCTGTATCAATGGTATTCGATAAACCAAACCATTTCCGGTGGCAAATATACAGACATCGTAGGAATGCACATGACTGCAGATCCTGCAATTGTAAACGCTGGATCTCCTGAAGCTGTGGCCTGGCCAACGGCAAGTAGAATTAATTTGGAAACAAGTTATCAATCGCAAAATTTCCACGTTCGAATATGCGGACATGAGATTGGTCACACTAATCGTCGCGTATACGCCAGGGCCACGAATTGCGTCTGGATCGTCTGTAATAAAGGAGGAAAAGTTATTACCTAAAAACAGCAGAATAAGGAACGTTTAATATGTTGCAATATTTACATTCGGAAAAATGGAATTTTAAAATTCCCAGCACATTATGGGGACTTGCAATATGCATATCCCCGTTTCTATTTCAAATACTTGGCTATAGGGGATATGCAGTGCCAATACAACACGAAACTCGGAATGCTAATTACACATTAGTACTTGACGATTACATTCCTGCGATGGGAGAGAAATTAAATGTGCGATTTACAGCGCATTATTTGGTAGAGCCGTGGGACGGTGAATCGGATTTTCCTAAGGAAAATCCATTTGAATATCTGGACGTACCGATGAATCGGAACATCTCCACTGTCAGCGAACTAATTCTCGAAATCAAGAAAAAAATCCCTGACGTTGATATTGTTGTCGACGACACCGACAAAGAATGCAGGGTTCTTCATCTGATTGACAAGAAGCTGGGCGAGAAGGCAGAGGTCCTGGAGCAAAAGATCGACATGCAATGGACTGGCGCGCCATCTTGTCTAACCGAAGAACTTCAGAAGCGTGAAGTACCCGGGATCGCCCGCCCCATAGGAGGAGACCTAAGAGAGGGGATGATTGCTGACTACAAAACAAAAATGAAAGTTGACGCGAAGCAGAAATCCATTCGTAATATTTTTACTCACAGCATGAACTTAAAAGATTACAATTGGATTGTCTGGGTTGCGAAGACGCAAAGAATTGAATCAAAAGGCAAATGGGTTACATCGGTTACATTTTGTGGTCCACTGTCCAGATAGTTCAAGCTTTCTAAGTGTTTAAAAGTTATCAATGGAAACTTCAGGAACAGCCGTGAATCTATGCAATAATGAATCTCAGATCACCGACGACCAGATCATCAACAGCATCGGTGAGTGTAACCCACCCATGTCTTTGTTTGTCGTCGGGTATCCTAGTTACGTGGGAGGCGCAGACACGGAGTTGTGGCATACGATCAAACTGTGGAGGCGGCGAGGAATAGGAGTCAATCTCATTCCTACATGGCATACTCCCCAAGACTGGCGTGGGCGCTTGGAGGCTATTGGAGCCAACACAATAGTTTGGAGTCGATGAAGAACGATGCTTTCAAATCCGGGGGGCTTTTGCCTTTGAAGAATTCCCTTTTGCTCCATTGACTCATCGGCCTGATGAGCCGTTTGTTATGGGTAGGATCGCGCGTCCCGATCTGGACAAATGGAGTTCTAATTTGTGGCCAATCTATTCCGCTGTGCAATATTCAAAGAAACGAGCACGGGTCATGGCTTGGGATGACCGTTTGACACAAAAATGTGGCTCCCCTCCTGAGTGGGCTGAAACCTTGAAAGCTAATGCGGAGCCGGCCCGATTTTTTTTGAATAGCCTTCATTGCATGTTTCCAATTAATGGAGGTGCACAGGAGAACTGGCCACGATCTGGACTTGAAGCGATGGCCAGTGGGGTTCCCGTTGTTGCCCAGAATCTGTGGGGCTGGAAGGAGATGATTGAGCACGGAGTCACCGGCTTTCTCGGAAACGATGAGTGCGAACTGGCACACTACGTCGCTCTGCTGGCTCATGATGAAGAGTTGCGCCTAGAAATGGCGCTTCAGGCTAGACGCCGTTTGGTTCACGATCTTGCGAACAGAGTAAGCGTACACGCTGACGGCGCAGAATTTCCCTTGATCTCGGCGCGCAGGA
>CAYMXM010000355.1:0-5659 GCA_964394065.1 uncultured Pirellula sp.
CCGGGATCGTTGGAGCCTCATCACGATCCACCGGCGGTGGCGCTGCGCTTACCGCTGGCTAATGGCTGTAATCCCTTCGGGATACCAGAGGGATGCAAAACTTATCCTCGAATTCTCCTCTGCGAACCTCCGCGTCCCCTGCGATTAAAAAGGAATAAAAACGGACACTCGAAAAAGTTATGTCAACACCAACTTTTTGACAGCCCAGGTTTGCGCCCTTCCGCTTCCTATACGCCATATCTTGTGAGTCGGCCTTGAACGACTATACTCATTTCCTCTATCCAACGATGAAAGGAGTAGGTTACTTATGCCCACTCATAAATGTTCTGCTATCGTCTTCCACTTTTCCCTGTTGCTTGCGTTGTCCGCGGGCTGCGGCGAAAACTCTACCTCGACTTCTCCCCAATCAAAGCCGGTCGAGACGCCGAATGTCACCGAGCCGAACGGTGCGACACCCCTCGAGGAGCCTGCTAAAACGACAAGTGTCGGGGAACCGGTTGAACCACAAAATCAGCCAAAGGTTACCCCCGCTGTAAGTGGGACGCCGTCAGAGACCGCGGCGACACCTCCGGTAGTAGCCCCGGTTGCAAAAAACCCCAAGCCCAGCTTCAAGCCTACCGCCGAGCAGCTCTCGCTTTGGAAGCTAGCCGACTTCGTTCCTTTGCAAATGGTTCAGTACCAGGAACACAACGGCATTGGTTTTGTTAGTTTTGTGACCCCCGTTAGCAATGGCAAAGAGTACTTGTTGGGAGGGACCCGATTGACGCTATGGAATCTGAAAGATTCCGAACCTATCCACGAATTCATCGAAGCCAAAACGGAAGAGAAGGAACGCCTGTTAAGTTTTGCCGTTTCCCCTGATGGAACTTGGTGCGTGGCCGGAGATGCGAGCGGTTTGCTCCGAAAATTCGACATACCTAACCGCAAGGAGATCGGCTCCAAAGAGACGAAATCCCCTATCGTGCGTCTTGCGATCTCTCCCGATGGTAAAGAAATGGCCACTGTCTCCTACAACAGCGAGATCTCGATTTGGGATGCAGATACGTTAAGCAACAAGAAAACCTTCAAGCCCGATTCACGGGACATCAAACAACTGCAATATGTTGCCCCCAATTTGCTCGTGATCGCGGGGGAGAGCATGTCCGGATGGGACACCTCTAGCGGACAGAAGCAAAACACCTATCCGGCTGAAAGATACCAGTCTGTCGTGGCACTGACGCCTAACAAAACAGAGATGGTGTTTGGGGGTAAGGAATCCTTGCAGCGTTGGGGGATCCAGGAAGCGAAATCTCTAGGTGAATATCGAGGGGTCCCTTACCGAGATGCTGCAATCCGCTTCTCGGACGATGGTGCCCTGGTCGCTGTAGCTAGCAATGACGGAGTTCGGATTTTGGACGCTCTTTCCGGTCAAATGCGACAAGTAATCGATGCGTCCGGAGCAGCGATCACCGATATCGCTTGGCTACCAAATTCTCAACTGTTGTTGACCGTGAATGAGTCGGCTCGCAGTCGAATCTGGGGGCGACCGGAGGAATGTCGCAAACTGGGAATCGAACCACTATCGACTCCTTCGATAGAAGCGTCATCCAATTCGTCGGAACCAGCCACAGTCGCTCAGAACATTGCACTGTTGGATCTCAGAACACTGCCAAAGCCCCCCGGTGCAAAAACAGGGAACGATTCCTTTAACGTATCCAGTTACTCGGCAGAAGCCAAACCGAGCGATGTTAGGGATTTCTACCGCTACGTCCTGGGACAACGTGGATGGGAAGAGCTCTCGGATAACTCCAGCGATAGTTCGCTTCAATTTACCAAGTCCGGTCATCAGTTGCAGATCTCGATGTACAGCCCACAACCAAGTGAATCAACCGTCAGTTTGAGCCACGCTGGTAATTTCGATTTGACCAAGACCCCTATGGTTTCCCAGATCAAAGAAACGGTTTACGCCGGGGCAACGGCGATCATCTACAAAGTGGAAGCCAATCTTTTGAAAACGGAAACCGAGTTGTTGAAGCAATTTCATCAAGCGGGTTGGACGAATGTGGCTCGCCTCAATAGGAGCCAGAGCGATCGCGGTGACGGACGAGATTTTGAGTTTGTCAAAGGGGGAACGGTAATCCACGTGATGGTTCAACGAGATCCAATGGATCCGAAATTGTTGGTAGTCAACCATTCGCAATCGATTTCATTAAATGCTTTGCCCGTTCCCCCCGATGCAGGCCTTATGGAATGGGATGACCACCTGGAATGCCAAATGGTAGCCAACACGACATTGAGTTTAGAAGAAGCCACCTCGTTTTACGAATCCGAGATGAAGAAGCATGGCTGGACTCCTCGCGAAAAGGGAAAGCGTATCGACAAGGATCGGGTCTATCTCTCTTTTTACTCGGACCAGCGTGAAGCGACGGTCGCATTGGAAAAAGGAGCTGGATTTACCCGAATCCGAGCCGGCAAGTACAGCGCCAACTCGTGGCAAAAGCCCGAGGATTCCAATACCCCATCAAGCGAAGAAAAGGTTCCCCAGGAGTCGAGTACCCCGGTAGCGAAACCTACTAACATCGAGGCCGCGGATATGCCCGTTCTTCATGCTACGTCCACATCCTACGATGCAACAATCGGTCGGATTCGATTTGTTTTAGACAAGACACCACTGGCAGAGGTTGCTAAGGACTACGAAGAAGCCATGGGAAAGCTGGGCTGGTCTACGGAATCGGTGGGTGGCGCCTCGAAGGATGCTGTAAACCTGATCTTCAAACTTGGATCCGAGACGATCTACTATCAAAGCTCGATCGATCCACTCGGGGAAGCCCAAGTGGTCTTGGCCGGCGGCGGTCTGGTTTGGGATAAGCCGATAGCAACCTCGCAATGGATTCCCTATGCGACCTGGTTGCGCAACAACAAGTTGCCTGCATCGCTACGACTGCTCGATACGTATGAAACGCAGATGCAGAAACTGGCCAAGTGATGTATGACCGACGACTCAGCGATCCACACCACGGCTATCGACGAATCGCCCCGATGATTTCCCCCTCAAACATCTGTTAGCTTCTGAGCTAAGCCGTCAGTCGGAGCTGGCAATTCATCCCGAAGCGGAATGCACTCCGGAAAAGCAGCTTGAGCTAGCGGACCAGGGAGTGGAGCTACGGCAAATCCTCCTAGATGCCGAACCTAACGTTTCCATTGTCCGCACTTCGTACGCACGAGCGCACTATGCACGAGCGCTCGCTCAAGCTCGCATTGGAAGCTTACCTGAGAGCATTCGCGATATCGATATTGCCATCGAATGGGAAGAACCATTGAGGCGGCGATACCCCTTAAATTTCGAACACAACCATAGTGTCGTTCAGTACCGTACGCTGAAGATCCGAGTGCTGCGCGACCTCGGTGATTGGGAGGGTATCATCGATCAGATCGAAGCATTGAGACCGCTGCAATTGACGGTTGAATCGCTGACCGAATGCATCGAGCAGCTAGAGGCGTACTGGGAACGATTCCCTCAATATCCTCTCACGCTGGAATGGCTGGCAGATTTGTACTCCAGGCGCGCTTCATTGATCGGTAACGACGATCCGAAAGCTGTCGTGCGCGATCGAGAAGCGGCGATTGAGACGCTGAAGAGATTGATTCGGGAAGAACCCAACGAAGTCAAACACCAAGAGAAACTCCTGGAGGCGACGACCGAAGCCACGCCACAAGATTGACGGCCCTTCGGCCGACCGGGGGCGATCCCCGAGCGGACAAAAAAGGAGTGCCAACCACAACCTTAATTCGCTTTTAGCCAATCGATTGCTTTGGGGATCGCGGCTTGGAGCATCTCTTGATAGTGGCCTCCTGACTCGGGGGAGTCGAAGGTGACCTCGACTCCTTGCCCTCTGAGTTGTCGGACAAAGCGATCCGATTCGGAGAAGGGGACGTTGTCGTCATCCTTGGCATGCCCGATCCAAACGGGGCATCGGAATTGAGCCGAATAGGTCGATGGAGAGCCTGACGAGAGATAACCTCTTAAACCGACGAGAACTCTCTCCATCCCACCTTGCTCCAAGATCCCGTCGAAGCGACTGTTCAAGTCGGTGATCGGGGCGCATGCGATACACTTCGAGATCCGTCTATCCTTCGCCGCCAGCAACAACGACAACGTTGCCGCCGAGCTGTGCCCGGTCGTGTAAAGCTTGGTTCGATCGACTTCTGGCAAACTGTGAAGAACTCGATCGATCGTATGCTTGCCGTTGATCACTCCGGAATCCGCTTGGACAAAGCTCTTAAAGGCATCCGACAAGCGTGCCATGTAGCGAGAGCTCCCAGGCTGGGGACCGTTCTCGGGCATCCCACCATCAATGCTATAGCAGGCGACCGCCATTCCGCTTCGGACGAACGGAGCGATCTCCAGCATGTTGTCCTCCTCACCGATGTCGGCACCGTGAAGTAACGGCGTTCCGGCTGGGGCCACGAAGACGCAAGGCAAGGAGCCGTTCGGATGCTCTCCAGCCGGAACATAGATCCGCATCCGCATTCTGGACCGAACGCTTGTAACATCCTTCAAATCGTAGACCTTGGCCCCCGTCTCCGAGTCGGCACGAGGCGTTGGTAAGGGAGGAAGATCGAGCTTGCTCTCTTCATTGGTATTCGCCCCCGCGACACCTCCCCCGTTAGTCGGGTCCGAGGGAAGCGATTCCGCAACTACGGGTTCTTTCGGAGCAGGTTCCTGCGGAACGACTGCAGGGGGGACGTCGCCGGCCGGTTCGACCGTCGAAGCCTCCGCTTGGGCCACCGATTGATTCCCACCTCCCCCACCATTGTGAAAATAACCCAAGCTCCAAAAGATCCCCACGGGTATCGCCAAGAGCCCAAGAATTCCGACCACGATGAGAGGAACGATAATGTAGGCGAGCCCGGAATTCGAATTGGAACTCTTTCGGTAGGAATGTGGGTGGTGAGGGGGGGCAGCGTAGGAACTGGGGGTTGTGGAGCCGTAGTATCCTGGGCTTCCACCATAAGTTGCGACGGGAGCTTTCGGTTTGGGAGGAGGTCCGATCTGCATTCTTCGCTCACATCGCGGGCAGTTCACGATCTTTCCCGCCGACTTGGCTTTGACTTTAAGAATTGCCCCGCAACCGGGACACTTGACTCGGTAGGTGCTATTAGGGTCGGGCATGGGAAATGGCGAGGAGAAAAAAATGGGTCGGGGGTTTACTTTTTCTACCGAGCTAGTTTAGCAAGAGGAAGGGGTAACACGATATCCGCTAGGTTCAATTCCTGTAGGAACTGTCCGAAATCACAACCCGTGTTTCGGGGGGGAGTCGTAGGGTGGCCTGATGAAAAGATCGTAATATGGGTAGGGCAGGAAAGATTTGGATTTGAAAACTGCTACGAAACATTCGTAGAGCTGTGAATCGGAAGTTCCGACCATTCCAATACCTCGGTGTGCATAGGCATTTTCAACGCTTCCTGTTGGCCTCCGTCTAGGGGGGCTCGTCCCCCCCTGGACGCCGATTTGGCGTCCTACTGGTGGCTCTCCCCCACCCGCGCGCTTTTTCTCCCTCCGCCGACGCTTCGCGTCGGCGGAGGGAGGGGCACGCGGGGGTTCCGCGTTCTAGGACGCCAAAGCGGCGTCTGGAGGGGGACGAGCCCCCATCCAGACGGAGGCCAACAGGAGTGCGCT
>CAYMXM010000356.1:0-5646 GCA_964394065.1 uncultured Pirellula sp.
TCGGGTTTAATGTACTCGGCAACTGCCTCGTTCACAGCCTCGATCGTCAGAGCACCCACGGCCCCTTCTAGTTTTTGGTAGTAACTCATGTCTCTACCTGCAAAGAGATTGTTGGCGAGTACGCTAGCGAGGGAGGTGTCACGACTTCGGTTCAACTGTTGGTTCTGCAAGTAACCGTGCACGGTGTCTTGCAACTCCTTGGACGTTACTCCCCCTTTGACCAGTTTGCGAATCTCCTCGTCGATGACTTGAACGAGACGGTCCCGATTCTCCGGCTTGGTGTTCGCCATGACAAAGAAAACGGTTCGTTCGTCGAGAGGGCTCGAAACCAGGTGGCTGTTGACTCCATACGATAGACCCTCCACTTGGCGAACTCGATCGCCGAGCCGTGACGAAAGCGCACCTGCCCCGAGGACTTGATTGCCGATCAAGAGTGCTGGGTATTTCGGATGGTCGTCTCGGAGAAGGTATTGTTGGCTGGCGAAGTAAACGGAATCTTCTTTGTCTGGGGTTTGGATCGTTAGCATCGGCTGGCGGACGTCGGTGACAGCGGTCATCGCAGCCCGTTGGAATGGAACTTTCGACTCCCAATTCTTCAATGCTTCCGAGAGTTTCGCCTCGGTTTCTTGGGGATCGAAATCCCCGACGATCGCAATCTCCCCTTCCGTTCCAGAAAGGAATCGAGCATGCAGGTCTTTGATGTCGCTGAGCGTTAGCTTTTTGAAATCCTCAATCTCTTCCTCGATCGTCGGGACGTAACGAATGTCCCCTCGCTTGAACGGATTGAGCTCACGAGAGACAGCTCGGTTCGCCAGCGATTGCGGCTCGCTCTTTTGGCTATCGAGATAGGTGAGGACTTGGTTTTGAAGGAGCTCGAACTCCTTCTCATCAAAGGCCGGATTCCTGAGCATGTCCTGTACGACATCGAGCACTTCCAGAAGTTGTTCTCGTTTGGTCTCGAGGCTGATCGAGAGGAGCTGAGGTCGAGAGGAAGCTCGTACGATCGCTTTCAGAGAAGCGAGCTTGTCGTTGAACTCTTGCAGCGGAAGAGACTTTGTACCTCGCGTTAGCATCTCACCGAGCAGATCGCACGCGGCTGATTTCCCGGAGAGGGACTTTTCGTCCCCGAATCGGAGGTTCAAGGTAACATTGACCGTTCCTCCTCTCGTTTTCTTGGGTAAGAAGGCGAAGGGAAGACCACTTTCAAGCTTGCCACGAACGGTCCGCGCTTCGATGTTGGCCGGGGAAGGATCGAATTGCTCCCCTTCTTGAATCGCCTCTCGGCCTTGGTAGTTTTGAACCAACTCCTTCACATCGGGACGTTCCGGGATGGTGATCCGGTCCGATTTTTCTGCGGGGAGGAAGCGTCCGACGGTTCGATTGTTTCGAACCAAGTACTTTTCTGCGGCGGCTTGAACTTGAGCTGCGGTTACCTTTTCGATTGCGTCTCGATAGAGGAAGTAGAGTTTCCAATCTCCTTGAGCAGCCCAATCGCTCAGGCTCACAGCGAGGCTATCGCTTCGGGCAGCGGTCCGTTCGCGTCGGTTGAGGATTTGAAGTCGAATGCGATCGACTTCTTCTTGGGTGATCGGATTGTCACGAAGGTTTTCCAGGGTGCTTACTAGGGCGGTTTCTGCTTCTTCGAGAGATTTGTCGAGGGGAACTTGGGCGAGAAACATGATCGTTCCAGGGTCGTGCAGGGCTTCAGCGATTCCATAGACTCCGGTTGCAAGTTTCGTTTCGACGAGGGCTTTATAGAGCCGGCCGCTTGGCTCATCGGTCAACACATCCGCGAGTACATCGGCAGCCGGATACTCAGGATCTCCCCCGGCGGGGATGTGGTAGGTCGCTCCGACGGCCTGCATATCAGCGACGCGGCGGATCAGGGTGACCCGCTCTCCATCTTGGGGTGGTTCGACGGTGTAGGTTGCAGGGAGAGGCGTGGCGGGATTCTCAAGGGCTCCGAAATATTGGGTGATGTACTCGAGGGCCTTTGCTTCATCAAACATTCCGGCAACGATCACCATCGCGTTGTCAGGGCGATAGTATCTTCGGTAGAAAGCGCGGAGGTTCGTGATGGGAACCCGTTCGATATCGCTTCGGTTGCCGATCGTCGATTTGCCATAGTTGTGCCAAAGGTAGGAGGTCGCCAGCATCCGTTGTCGCAAGAGACCGATCGGGTTGTTTTCGCCTCTCTCGAATTCACTTCGAACGACAGAGAACTCGGTCGCAAGATCTTCTGCTAGGATTTTGCTGTTCACCATGCGGTCCGCTTCCAAGCGAATGGCAAACTCAAGATTCTCCTCCGTGGCGGGGAGGGTTTCGTAGTAGTTGGTTCGGTCGACCCAGGTGGTACCGTTGAAAGTTGCCCCTCGATCTTTGAGGGACTTGGGAATCTCCGTATGAAGGTCGGTTCCTTTGAAGAGCATGTGTTCGAGAAGGTGAGCCATACCGGCTTCCCCGTACCCTTCGTGACGCGAGCCGACGAAGATCGTGCAGTTGACGGTAACCTTGGGTTGGCTGTTGTCGACGAAGAGAAGAATCTTCAGTCCGTTGGGGAGTCGGTACTCGTTGATTCCTTCGATAGACGAAACCTTGGTTGGCATATTCTCGGCTTGGAGTGGTTGGGGGTGGGCGAATGCAAAAGCGAACAGGGTTAGGACAAGGGCCCCATGGGACCATCGGCATGCGGAGCAGACTCTGGAAATCATCGATGACATAGTGTTCTTCGTTGCCTCATCGCGGAATTGGCCGGGACTTTCGGTGGGGAGATTGTAATCCAATTTTGGATTTTCCGTGAGAAGGAAGAGAACCACCCCCTCTTTTTTCCGTGCCTTCCGTGTATTCCGTGGTTCATCCCACCCACTCTCACTACCAGCGGGGGCTTGAGGGAGCCCTGAGATGGTAAGGGGCGTAACATGTTGGTAGGGGCTTTGAATGGAAGCAATTGTAGAACGGAATTTATTCCGTTAAACAACGTCTCCAATAAAAGCCTATCAACTACCGGAAGAGCCTCTCACCACCTGCGGGGGCTTGAGGGAGCCCTGAGGTGGTAAGGGGCGTAACATGTTGGTAGGGGCTTTGATTGGAAGTGTTGTTTAACGGAATGAATTCCGTTCTACATTGTTTTACGGAATCGGGATTAGCTTCTTTTTTCGCTTTTCCGGGAAGGGTAGCGGGGCGAATGCGCTCGCTTGGACGACTCCCCCATCTCCTTGCTGGAGGTTGTAAGCAATATAAGGTTCTCGGGGTGTTTTCCCGCTTCTCCATGTCGGGGGGACGTGGAGGACTGATGCGAGTTGAGGATACTGCGTCAGTTCACGAAGATGATCGACTAAGATGCGACGCACCTCTAATATCGCGCGAGGCTTGGTGTGGATCTCCTGATGCTTCGACTCCACCATGATTTCACTGGCAACGTCGTCCATCATGGCGCTTGGAACGTTGACCACTCCATCGCTCTGCTCGCGCGAAGAGTGGAACCAATTCGATTGTGGAACCACTCCTACGATGTTGTGGTACTGCACCCACGGTGCACGGGGGGCACGGAGCATCGTTGGGAAGATAGGAGACTCAGGGCTCAAAGAATCGATACTGGTCGTCATCGTGAGAATCTCGGTGTTGTGAAACACACCAGGGTTCTGACGAATCAGCGAGTTTCCGACGTCGGTAATGCTCGATGGAAGCTTGATCAGTTTTCGTCCGATCCAACGGGTTGCGTTATTCGCGTAGTCGCTTCCTCGATGCGGTGTACCGATCGTCACCACGCGCTTCACCGCCGGGTTCGGATGGAAATACAACGCGGCCGCAAGACGTTGCAGCTCGGTTTCGTCCCCTTGAATCGAGTTGAATGGTTTGTCGCTGAGAATCTTCCAAAACTCATCACCACTTTGAATCGTCTGCATGCGAGCGACCAACCCGCCCATGCTATGCCCGACGAGGACCATGTTGTCCAACACCGCGCATTGGAACTGCGGATCGAGATTCTGCCTCAATTCATGTAGGTCGCTGCGCATTTGCGTTGCGCTAACCCAGAAGGGCTGACCGGTCGGATACTGATAAAACCAGAACTGATAGTTGCGCCGAAGCTCTTGAAAGGAGCGAAGATCGTTGAACATCGGCATCCAAGTCAACGGGCTCGACCAGAGGCCATGCACCATCACGACGGGAATTCGATTCGGATCGAAGGGTTCCAACATGTAGATGCCCCGAAGCTTCTCGGTCTTGCTCGGATCTAACAAGCCGAGGGTGCTGTTGGTTTGCTCTCGGAATTTCGGGTTGTCGAGAAAGTAAGCAAGGGGAGTGCTCAAATCCGATTGGAGTGGGACGAGCCTGGAGTTGAGCTGGATGTCGGTCGAATCGAGTGGATCGTGTAGTTCGAGAACGCAAGGATGGCGATACTGGCTCGCACGGGCCATGTGCAGCGTCGGTGAAATCACCCGCAAAAGAGCGGTGACCGGGAAGGAAAGACCTTCGGGATAGTACTTCTCGCTAGCGTGGTTGTTTTGGTTGGGCCTTCGAACCGCGATCATCGGAACTCCGACCCCAAAACTCAAGTTGGTCGCATCGAATCCGCTCACCTGATAGTCGCTGCAGAATTTCAACTGTTCAAAGTCGGCGTCTTGCCACGAACCGCGCGCAACGACCTGCACATCGATATCTTTGTTGGCCGATCGCACGCGATAACTTCGTCCCGGTCTCAAGTTTCCTTGTTTGCTGACCAGGCGGAGAGTCGCTTCCAACGAAGCGTTGTAAAGGTCGCAAGCACCTCGGAACTGCGGATCGTATGGATTGCGCGTGAGATCTAAATCGGGGCAAAAGAGATAGAGGTAAGCATTGCTAACCGAGACACCGTACATGTCGAGCGCAGTGCTGAGATCTTTAACCTTCTCGGCTTTCTTTCCAATGATGTAAGCAAGCTCGGAGATCGCGTAAATTTTTTCCGCTTCCTTCTCGTCGGAGGCGACCTCTTGAAGCTGCAAGAGGCATTCATTGGGATCGCTGTGATAGAGATCCAGGAGAGCGTAGTGCCGGAGAAGAGACTGCGTTCGTTCGGTTACGTTGGGCCCTGATCTTGCGGCAAGATTGAGCTTTTCTGTTAGGGGATTGAACGGATTGGACCGAAGCTGCACATACTTTTGCGTCGCGCAGCCGTTGCTCAGTAGTGCGCAGCAGAGAACCCAGACAACAAAAACGGTCTGCATCCAGCCCCAAGGGGGTGGTCGTTTCGAGGTTTTCGAGGGTGGATTCCGTTCCATGAATTGCTAGCAGTCGACACGAGACATCCGATCTCCAAATGGGTCATAGCAGATTGCCCCGATTGGAAACAACCCTGACTAGAGGAAATAGGAAAGGTGCGCAGATTGCGGGGCACTGGTTTTCCATGTGGTCCGGGCGTCTCGCCCGGAAAGGGCGAAGGGAGCCGAAATCTTAAGTGCGGCCCACGGTTTGCTCGCCGCGAAGCGGCGGCGCATCACAACCCGTGGCGTGAGCGAGGGACAGCGTTGCGAGTGGTAGCCCTTGTCTGGATTATCTCAGGAGTCGACTAGCACGTCCCTGAGGCACGAAGGGCGTGCTGTGAGACCTGGGATGGGTGTCTGGTTGCCAGCGCTGTCCCTCGCTTACGCCACGGGGTGTGATTTTCGA
>CAYMXM010000357.1:0-5630 GCA_964394065.1 uncultured Pirellula sp.
CGTGCACTCGCGACGCTGTCCCTCGCTTACGCCACGGGTTGTGATGGGGGGACGCTTCGCGTCTCCCCCCTCCCTGATCTCTCGATCCCACAACCACAAGGAGAATGAGATGACAATCTACAAGTTCATCCCCACAAGCCCTGTTTACCGACATCGCCAACATCGCGGGTTTACCCTCGTTGAGTTACTCGTGGTGATCGCCATCATCGGAATATTGGTTTCTTTGCTCTTGCCAGCGGTTCAAGCGGCCCGGGAAGCAGCCAGGAGAATGGCTTGCTCGAACAATCTAAAACAGGTTGGTCTTGCGCTCCATAACTTCCATGCGGCGCACAACGAGTTTCCTCACCTTTTTCGCTATAGCCCAAAACCGACAATCGCAGGTGGGTATCCGGCCAGTCGCAATCCATTCGCCTTGCTACTCCCCTATCTCGAACTCCCCAACTACGACACCAGCAACGAAGTACGATCGGAGCTCACCTCCAGAGCCTTACCTGTTTATCGATGCCCATCGGACCCCGTCCCCTCTGGAGCTCCCGCAACGTATGCTTCTTATGCGGTTGTCTCGGGAGACACCTACGGTTGGGCGATGATGTGTAACGGTTTGGAAACCTCAATGGCAGTTCCCTATTGCGCATATTTCCCCAAGAGTCGGCCTGGCTTCGCGGGAATCATCGACCCTGTTCTTTCCTATACCGTTCGAAATAGCGGTCAACGGATCGGATTCAAGGATGTTACTGACGGAACCTCGAACACGATTGCTGTCGGCGAACGTTGGGGAGCAACGATCGATGTGAACGGAAAGAGGAACAATGGATATAGTCCCTTCATGTCCAGCTGGAATGACACATACTCAACCTTTTCCATTCACGCCCTTACCAAAACCAACAATCATTATGAAGCCGATGGCGGCACCGTTCCACTCTTCGCAGGGTACTTTGGATCGATCCGATCGCAACACACCGGAGGCGTGATGGTAACGATGGTGGATGGTGCGGTTCGCTTTCTTGCCGACGGCGTGAATAGCGATGTTACCGCAGATGATCTCTTCCAGTACCCGAAGGGGACTGCAGCTCCATCACGAGGCCAAGCGAACCCCAACGCTTCCGGTCGACTCCTCAAAGCGTTGACGTCGCGAGCCGATGGGGAGGTAGTCGGTGAGTTCTAAGGAAGGAAGCACCCTGCAAAAAGTCCTTGTTTGGGGGTTCATCACACTGGGGCTTTTGCTGATCCTGCGTCTCGGATTCATTGCATTCGCATCCTTCCGACGAGATGAACCACAAACCGTCGAGGAAATGAAGGGAATCTTAGAGGCTGCTGCTAAACGCGAGCGGGAGGATTGGGAGAAGGACTGGCGAGCCTCTGGCGCTCCACCACCTCCCGGCGGTTTTGACGCCGCATGGAAAGCTGCAAGAGGACAATAAGAACGGTGTGAAACACGCTGCAGGAATCACCCACTCTGCTTCTGTCATTTGGCGCTTCAAAGAAAGTCGAGTTATTCACATTAGGAACTGTCCCGAAATAACTTCCTAACTTAGCAGTAGGGCGGCTTGCTACCGTCAGAGGGGAGAGGTTCTCGACTAATTGAGGGGATCGCCTCCTTTATTGAGACTTGGTCCCCTATTCTTCTTTCGCATACTTCTCGTATTCCTCTGAAATGCGAAACTCGTCAAACGCTTCGTAGGACAAGACATACTCAATGTCAACTTCTCCAGCGAATACTTCTTCGATTTGGCGAAGCAGATCAGTTATTTTTGCAAAGTCCTTTCTGCGCGCCGCGACCAACAAACTCGTCGCATAGGTCGGGTATAAATTTGGCAAGCTAGCTCGTACTCTCTCGATCGCTGCGTAGGCATCGTCCAAGCGATCGGCTTCGAGAAAAGCTATCGCGCGTTCGTGGTCCAGAAAAGGATCTCCCCCAACTCGATCGTCAATGAGTTGAATGACCTGGAGAGCTTCATCGGTTTGCTTCAAACGGTTCAGAATGGGAAGAAGAAGTGCTTCGTCAAGTTCCCGATTCGGATGGTGCTTTCGAAAACGAGCAATTTCGACCTCTAACTCTTCCACGGAGATGCCGCCGGCGATACCTATCGCAATCAATAGGAATCGTTTGTCGCCTTGCAGTTGTTCCGGTAAATTTCGGAACTCCTGCAAAGCATCCTCCCCACCTTCTCCAGTACGCAATGCTTGCGCCATCTGGTAGAAGGTGGACACGTGTTTCTGGAGTAGTCTCCCCTGGGCACTTGGCACAAATCTTCCTCTTTCGTCGCGAATAGAAAAACTCTCCTTCACTGCCTCCTGAGTAACCTCCTCCATCCAATCTCCGAATACGGAAGTTTTGAAGTCACGCGCGACTGGATTTCCTTCGTCGTTCTGAACAAGTTTGAAATGGTGGTATGCAAAACCTCCAGTGTTTTGAACGAGCCTAAAAACTGGGTAGTATTCGTCGCCTTCTTTTCTCAGCCTGAGAAACTGATACCCACCAAGATCTCCCACGTGTTCTAAAACGGAGGTTAGCATCGGCTGTGTCTCGGAGCCGGCCTCCTTGTATGCTTCCGCTACTTCCGGAGGGTAGTCAAGTTTCTGAATCGCTTGCATCGCCATAAACTCCGCGTTGACCAAGGCGTTGGCTCCTTCGGAGTCTTGTTCCTGAACCAGTCGCTCAAGTTCATTCGCAAATTCAAACGCTTGAGCTTCCGTCACGGGGGCGGGGGGGGCCTTCGAGCTACGCCCTGAATTCTGCGAATTTCGAGGGCGATCGACGTTCGTCGAGGTCGAAGTATTCTGTTTGTTGGAAGAACGATCGCACCCCACGGTGACTACGCATAGGATCAGCGCCACAATCCAACGAGCACAAAACGACATTCTCACTTTCATCTTCCAGTCAGACATCCCCATCTCCAAGTCCCGAAGCCTGTCAGACGAGCCCCAAACACCCAAAGCAAGAAAGCCCATTCTACCAAATCCGAACCCACCAAAAGGAAAGGCTGCTTGAGATCGCTACTGGTCAGTCACTCCCGGGGACCTTCTCGCTATTTCTCACGCAAAGGCACCAAGGCGCAAGGAAATCAATCGCTCTTCCTCTCCGCGCCCCTGCGTCTCCGCGACTCTGCGTTCACTTTTGATTTGGATCGCGCCAAATATGCCTGCCGACCAACAAGGCATCGTCATTCTTCCACCTTTCGTAGTTCAACTTGTTGTCAGCTCATCTCACCTTAGCCATTCGATTTACCCCTTTGTAGCACCAGTACAGGTTCATCCGCAGATTGCGCCGATTCTCGCAGATTTAACAGCGAGATCATTCTCGCTCCTGTGCTTCGAATCTTCTTCCGAAAATCTGCGTCTCTCTGCGAAATCTGCGGATCGTTCTCTTCCGTAATCGAAGAGAGCGCGAAGCGGGTGAATGTGTAGCTGGGTTTTGTGGCTCAGTAATCTAAGGAGACACTTGAAATGAATCGATGTATGATGCGCTACCAGACCGCTGGCCACAGAGGATTGTCCGTTCTGGCCGTCTTCAGATACTCGCTGATGACGGCCGTGATTTCTGGATGCCGCTGAGCAACGTCGTGTTGTTCGGCGATGTCGGTTTCTAAATCGTACAACCGGATCGGCGCATCCGCGGAACCGGCTCGATGCCCCTTCCATCTTCCTTGGTATAAGGCGGCTTGTTTGAACCCCCCTTCGTGAAACTCCCAGTACAAGAACTCGTGTTGCTGCTGTTCGGATTGGCGACTGAGCAACGTGGGGACGAAGCTGATGGAATCACGATCTTGCGGCGGAGGTTGCTCGGCCAGTTCCGCAGCCGTCGCCAGCCAATCGCCAAAATAGGCCACATGGTCGGTGACCGAGCCTGGCTCGATCTTGCTTGGCCACCAAGCGAGCCCCGGTACGCGGATGCCGCCGTCGGTGAGGCTGCGTTTGATACCGGTCAGCGGTCCGCTGGGCTGAAAGCGTTTCAGATCGTGACCACTTTCGTTGTGTGGGCCGTTGTCGCTGGTGAAAATTACCAGCGTCTTTTGGTCCAAGCCCAGCAATCGCAACTGGTCCAACATCCGTCCCACGTAGGAATCCATCCGCGTGATCATCGCCGCGTGCCCGCGATCGGTGTCCGGCCAATCCTTTCCCGCGTACGGTCCGAAATCGGGCACGTTCGCGCCGTTGCCCAAGGCTCGCTTGCGCTCGTTGTTGGCGTGCGGAATCACCAGACTCCAGTAGAGAAAAAACGGCTCGTTTTGATGATTGGCGACAAACTGCAGCGCGGCGTCGGTCAACAGATCGTCGGCAAAGATCAAGCCCTCCTTCGCGTGCCCTGCACCTTGATCACCCATCGCGATCACTTGGTTGGGCAACTGCACGCGGCTTTCGTTTCGCCACAGAAAGTCGGTGAAATGGTTGTGAGCATGCACTTGATTGAGGAAACCCAAAAAGTGATCGAAGCCTTGTTTACGGGGCAGGCCTGATTCCGCCAGCCCGACGTCACCCAGTCCCCATTTCCCGATTAACGCCGTCCGGTACCCCGAGTTCTGAAGCAGTTTGGCTACGGTCAGATCATCGGGACCAAGGGCTTGGGCCGCCGCCCGATTGCCGCCAGCGTTTCCGCGCACGGGCGTATGGCCGTGATGCAATCCGGTGTTCAGCACACTGCGAGATGGGGCGCAGACCGTCGCGCCAGCGTAAAACTGAGTGAACCGCAAGCCTTCCCGAGCCATCTGATCGAGTCGATCGGTGCGGATGACGGATTGGCCATAACAACCCAACTCCCCATAGCCCAGATCATCCGCCATGATCCAAATCAGGTTAGGGCGGTCGTCGGCCAGCGACAGGCGGACCAAAGAGAGCAAGCAAATGGCTACCAGAAAACGAATCAACATGGCGACGCCTTGACTAAGGAGTTTAGGGTGATTTTTTAGTGTAGTTTTTGTCAGTGTAATCCAATCATCCGGACCGCGTAACTGCGTTGCCGATAGATCCTACCAGTACCTGTATTGGTTCGCCGTGAACTGGAGTTTCGTCTGATCAGGGCTTGCCCCCGTCGGACGCCGCTTTGACGCCTTCGCTTGGCAACGATGGGTCACCATCGGCGGTTTCAGATTCTATTGCTGCAAGCTCCTTCGCCAGTTCGTTTACCGCAGTCTTGAACTGAACCTGCGAAGGATCATCAAGCGTTCTGCCATCTACCTTTGCAACAAGCTTTCCAGTTTCGGCCAACGCACAGACTCGCTTTAGCGACTCGATCAACAACGGCTTCCATTCAGCGAAGGGAGCGTCCGCGATACTAAAGGTCTGCATCCACTTCGACTGCTCAACGTCGGTGCGCAATTCTTCATTACCGAGGTTCGCAATGTCTTCAAGAACGCCATCCATGATCGAATAGTAAACCCAGTTCGCACTCGACCACTCTCGGCCTTCAGCTACTTCAATGAACCCAGCCATAGTTTGAATCCAATCCTTATGATTTTCGCAAGCTGCTCAGGCGTTAGCGTTTCAAGATACTTTTGGACTGCTGCAATCTGCTGTGGCGTGAACCAAGGCAGCTTGGGTGTTAGTATCTAGTGCACCGATCATCACTTCCACCGAGTAAATTCGGTGGGGAGCGGAAGAGGCTTTCTGAATGGAAATCATTCGAACACCGG
>CAYMXM010000358.1:0-5624 GCA_964394065.1 uncultured Pirellula sp.
ACCTCAGATGCCACAAAAAAATTTCCCGATTTCCAGTTGGGGAACTTGGGCTAGGCCACGCCGGTAGTTTTATATTTGCCGATCGCCTAATCAATAGTTTAATAAGTTTTCGACCGCTTGGCGGACGTTTTCTTGTCGCATGAGAGACTCGCCGACGAGCATGGCGTCGATTCCTGCCTCTGCGATCTTTTTCACGTCTGCTCCGCTGAAAATCCCACTTTCCGCGACGACGGAAACATTCTCGGGCATCTCTTTTTTCAATCGGATCACATGCTCCAAGTCGACTGCGAACGTATGCAGATCCCGATTGTTGACACCGACGAGGGAGGTACCGGTCTTCAAGACTCTCTCTAAATGGTTCGGATCATAAAGCTCGATTAGCGCAGTCATCCCGAGGGAGTGGATGAGTTGATAGAACTCATCGAGCAAGCTCCCTTCCAAACATTCTGCGATCAACAGGACCGCATCCGCCCCAGCGGCACGCGCTTCGTATATCTGATACTCATCAAGGATAAAGTCCTTGCGCAGAACCGGAATCTCCACCTTCTCGCGGATCGAGGTAAGGTAGTTGAGGTGCCCTTGAAAAAAGGGCTCGTCGGTTAAGACACTGATCGCAGCAGCTCCACCAGTTTGATAGTCGGTAGCGATTTTGACCGGTTCAAACTGGGGGCGGATCATCCCTTTGGAGGGGCTAGCTTTCTTGACCTCCGCGATCAGGCGAACCCGATCATAACCTCTCAATGCACCTAAGAAGTCACGAGGGGGTGCAGCCTTTTTCGCCGCCTCCTGAAGAGAGGTTAAATCTCGAAGCCTCTTGGCGGTAGCGATCTCTTCTCGCTTCGTCGCGACGATTCGGTCGAGTACGGTAGCCATCTATGCAATATCCGAATCGAAGACTCGAACTTGCTTCCAGTTCGCCTTCTGCTCTTCGATGAACTGCAAGTGGCGTGGAGCGACTTGGTATTCATCGTGGGCTTTGCGGGATTCGAAGACGACGTTGAGGGCGACTTGGAATGCATGGTCGTTCACCGGTCGGGCCAAGTCTTTGTTCAGCGTTCCGACCGAGAAGTAAACGACTCCAGGATGGTCGTTGAGATACTTCTTACAAGCCGCAACCAGAGATTGGATATTGGCGTCTGTGGGGTCGTTGAGGGTGAAGTAGACCATGTGAGCGAGTTGCATCGTGACGTAATTGCTTCGTTGGAGGGATGGGAGTATTGGGAGATGAAGTGAATGCTGAATACGGGAGGGCGTTTGTGGAAATGATGACCTTTGCGGAAGTGATTCTACCAAGGATTGCGAGTTAGCCTACTGCCTAATCGTGGCCCGAAAATCACAACCCGTGGCGTAAGCGAGGGACAGCGTCGCGAGTGTACCTAGCCCTTATCGGGAATATCTTAGGTGTCGGGTGGCACGTCCCTGAGGCACGAAGGGCGTGCTGTGAGACCTTGGATGGATGCCTGGTTGCCAGCGCTATCCCTCGCTTACGCCACGGGTTGTGATGGGAAGGACGCTTCGCGTCCCCCCCTAAACGGGGCGAGGGGAGCAGATATCTAAAAGCGCTTCGCATTCATTCGTACGATTCGTACGATTCGTGGTTCTCTCTTCTTCCTCAAGCCTCATCCCTCAGGCCTGCTATAATCCCATTCTTCCTTCCGTTCAACTCCAAGGGGCTACGACCATGAAAGCTGCGCAGCGATTCTTCATCGCCATTGCGATCCTCTCCTCTCCTTTACTCCTTCAAGCCCAAGAAAATAGTAAGCCAACCATCCAGCTTAAAAAAGTTTCAGAGACGTTTATCTTCGACACAGCCCCTTTTCCCAGTTGCCACGCTTCTACGATTGTTGAAACGAAGGATGGCACTCTCGTCGCCGCTTGGTTTGGGGGGCTCCATGAAAAGGCGGATGATGTCGGAATCTGGGTTTCCCGTTTGGTGGACAACCGTTGGACTCCTCCGGTCGAAGTGGCTAACGGTCTTCAATTCCACTGGGAGATACCCCAAACATCAGGATCTGGCGAGAAGAAGAAAACAACTGATGTAAAACGGTACCCGACCTGGAACCCGGTCCTCTTTCAACCGAGCCAAGGCCCACTCCTCTTGTTCTACAAAGCGGGACCAACCCCATCGACTTGGTGGGGAATGCTGAGCCAATCGACCGACAACGGCAAGACCTGGAGCCAAGGAGTCCGGCTCCCTGAGGGGATTCTCGGTCCGGTCAAGAACAAACCGATCGAGCTTGAGGATGGAACGATTCTTTGCCCAACGAGCAACGAGACTCCCGACACCGCTGACCTTTGGACTGTCCATTTTGAACGAACAGCCGACCTTGGGAAAACTTGGACCCGAACAGCTCCTCTCAATGATGGGAAACATATGGGAGCGATCCAACCTAGCATTTTGAAGTTAGGGGGAACGGATCTTTTGGCGTTAGGGCGAAGTCGGCAGGGAAAGGTTTTCCAGATCGAGTCCAAGGATCTTGGCAAGACCTGGGGAGAAATGAGTTTGATCGACCTACCCAATCCGAATTCGGGGACCGATGCGGTGACTCTCCGCAACGGAGGACATCTTTTGATTTACAACCATGTGACGAAAGAAACCGAGGAGTGGGGAGGAAGGCGTTCTCCGTTGAACATCGCTGTTTCTCAGGATGGGAGAAATTGGAAACCAGCAATTGAATTGGAGAACGAGCCCAAGAAAGAGTTTAGCTACCCAGCGATCATCCAAACCCGGGATGGCAAGATTCACGCTACCTACACTTGGCATCGCCTCAAGATCAAACATGTGGTGCTTGAAATGGCGGAAACTCCGTAGAATCGAAGTCCCGTCGATTTAGGAAAACGTTGGGCTATTTGGCCGATGCGTAGGCGAGGCCCGAAAATCACAACCCGTGGCGTAAGCGAGGGATAGCGTTGGGCTGGCCTGACGCATCGGAGGCAAACTTGGCAGTTTGGGTAAAAAGCAGCTTAAATTGGGTGGCACGTCCCTGAGGAACGAAGGGCGTGATGTTTTGAGGCTATTCCCAATGTTCCGAGAAGTCCTCCACGCCCATCGCTTCGCTCTGAGCGTGCCACCCTTGCACTGGTCTTTACCACCGATGCGTCAGAACAGCGCTGGCAACCGGACCGGGGATCTGCCTCCTACCCTAGGATCACGGGTGTATTAGAATCTCGGTTTGTTCGGTGGCTCTTTCGTTCGAGTCTCCTCACCCAACTGGTCCCAAACCCTGGAAGGTCTCCCCCCCTTGATGAACGATTCAGCGATTCTGCGTATCCAAACGATTTACGGCATTGAAAACTGGTCTGCAGGCTACTTCGATGTCCATTCACGCGGAAATGTTATCGTTCGACCTCATGCGACAGACAGCCGGTGGGTCGATCTTAAACAGCTCGTCGACCACCTAGTTTTGGATCGAAAGATGCGTCTGCCGATGCTTCTCCGATTCCCCCAGATCCTCTCCAACCAGTTGCAATTGCTTTCCGACGCCTACCAGGACGCGATCGCACAGTTTGAATACCAGGGGCAGCACTATCCTGTCTTTCCTATGAAGGTCAATCCTCGCCGCGAAGTGGTGGAGGAGTTTCTCAAGGATAGTGGCCGGCTTCGAATCGGTTTGGAGTGTGGCTCCAAAGCGGAACTTTACGCAGCGATTGCGCAGGATCAAACCCCAGATACCTTATTGATCTGCAATGGGTTCAAAGATGAGGCTTTTTGCCGCTTAGCATGCTTAGCTGTCCAAGCTGGCAAGCGGGTCGTGATCGTGATCGAGAAGTTGAACGAGTTGAAAATGCTTCTCCGAGTCGCGGCGGATACCGGGGTTTGTCCCTGGATCGGATTGCGAGCGAAACTCTACACTCGCGGCTCCGGAAAATGGGCTAGCTCGGGGGGGGATTCCGCCAAGTTCGGGCTCACAACCTCCGAGATCATTCAATGCGTCAAACTCCTTCGGGAGTCCAACAGGGAGTCGCAACTCAAGCTCCTTCACTTCCATATCGGATCGCAGATCACCGACATCAAGCGGGTTAAGAATGCGATGAAGGAAGCAGCGCGGGTTTATGCCAAGATTCGACAGCTGGGACTCGAAATCGATTTCCTGGACATCGGAGGAGGACTAGGGGTCGACTATGACGGCTCGAAGACCCGTTTCGAATCGTCGATGAACTACACGGTGCAAGAGTTCGCAAACGATGTCGTCTACTCGATTCAAACGGTCTGCGATGAAGAGGAGGTCCCCCACCCCAACCTGGTGACCGAAAGTGGAAGGATGATGACTGCATATCACACAGTTCTGATTACTTCTATCCGAGAGGAGATCGAGACTTTCGCCGACGACTTGCCGGAGGTGGAGATCGACGAAGACGATCCGCAGGTGATTACCGAGCTGAAGTTTTTATGCGATGAGATCAATGGGAAAAATTACTTGGAGTATTACCACGACGCCGTGGAGCACAAAGATGAACTCCATACGCAATTCAATCTCGGCCTGATTTCGCTGGAAGACCGGGCCAAAGGAGAAGTCCTCTACTGGGAGGTATGTGCGAGAGCGTTGAAGGAATCCGAACAAGCTCGCGTTCCCAACGAAGAGTTCGAAGACGTGAAGCGGGTCTTGGCGGCCAAATATCTCTGCAATTTTTCCTTGTTTCGCTCCGCCCCCGATTCCTGGGCGATCGGGCAACTCTTCCCCGTCGTCCCCATCCATCGCTTGCAAGATACCAAGCTCGACTTTGCAACTCTCGTCGACGTGACTTGCGACTCCGATGGAAAGATCGACAAGTTTGTCGATCTCAAGGACGTGAAGGAGACGCTCGAATTACCCGCGTGGAAAGAGAACGAGGATTTTTACTTAGGCCTGTTTCTGGTCGGTGCCTATCAGGAAGTGATGGGTTCCTATCACAACCTGTTCGGCGTCCCGAACGAAGCCCAGATAGAGATCGTTGGAGCGGACGAATTTCTCGTGAAGAAGATCGTCGAGGGAAGTTGCATCGAGGACATGGTCCGCTTTGCACACTACGAGGCCGAATCTCTAGAGGAGAATTTTGCCAAAATGATCTCCGCTCGGGTTTCTGAAGGAAAATTCCCTCTGGAGGGAGCCCAACCACTGGTCGATCTCTACCGGCAAGCCGCCGGCTGGAACACTTATTTGGATTAGCTTGAGTCAGGCTTGAGGCTTGAGACTTGAGACTTGAGACTTGAGACTTGAGACTTGAGACTTGAGGAAGAAGAGGGCTTTTCCCTTAATCTTGACCGTAGGTCAAGGATTAGTAGCCCCGGGTAGGGGCGTTTAGAACTTAGGCATTGGGGCTTTCCCTGGGCTGTCAAAAAGTTGGTGTTGTGGCGATATCGGCTTACGCAAGTTTCGATCTCTGATTCGCTTCTTGTCCGACCGGGGCTCGTCCCCGTCGGACACCGCTTTGGCGCCCTAGCACGCGCTGCGCTATAGAAATCTGCTCCCCTCGCCCCGCTTCGGGGAGAGGGGCCGGGGGTGAGGGGTAGGAGTGTTAGAAACAATAGCCGAGTTTAACTGCCAGCTACACTTCCGGTGTGTTCCGTGGCCGCTTTAAGTGCGAAAGAGATTGCAATGGAAGCGAGGATTGACTCGCCATCTCGATCTGAACCAGAAGCAGCG
>CAYMXM010000359.1:0-4262 GCA_964394065.1 uncultured Pirellula sp.
ACAAGGGCTACGTGCACTCGCGACGCTGTCCCTCGCTTACGCCACGGGTTGTGATTTTCGGGCCTCGCTTACGTGTCGGCCAAACACCCAAACACCTTATATTCGCGCCGATGCGTCAGGCCACTCCCGGCCCCTCTCCCCGAAACGGGGCGAGGGGATGGGGGATGATTGGCATGTTAAAAACAAAAATTCTATTTAGAATTAGTTCTTCATCTGATAATTGACAACCGAATCTCCCGCCGCAAAAAAGCTTTGCAATGTTGACCAACGAAAATGCGTCCCAAATCCTCCCGGGGCTTATTCGAGAACGTATCCATATTCTTGATGGCGCTATGGGGACGATGATCCAGCGATTGAAACTGGACGAAGCCGCCGTGCGAGGTGCCCAGTTCGCAAATCACCACAAAGACCTGGCTCGATTTTCCGATATCCTCAACCTAACCCGCCCCGACGATATTACCGATATCCACTTCGCCTATCTCCAAGCCGGGGCGGACATCATCGAAACGAATTCGTTCGGGGCGAGCCCGATCGGGATGATCGAGTTCGATCTCCCCTTGGAACTGGTTCGCGACTTGAACTACTCCGCCGTCGATTGCGCTCGCAAAGCAGTCGATAAGATGATGAAGCTCGACCCGACGCGCCGACGCTATGTCGCGGGGAGTATCGGACCGACCACCAAACAGCTTGCGATCAGCACCAAGGTCGACGACGCGGCCAATCGAGACGTGACCTACATGGAGATGGTCGCGAGCTACAAGGAGCAAGTCAAACACTTGGTCGAGGCTGGCGTCGATATTCTCCTTCCTGAGACGGCGATCGATACGCTCAACCTGAAGACATGTCTCTTCGCAATCAGCGAGTACTTCCGAGAGTCAGGCCGTCGCGTCCCGGTGATGGTAAGTGCGACCTTCGACGTCGGTGGACGAACCTTCGTCAGCGGGCAAACGGTTGAGGGATTCTGGAATGCGATCAGTCACTTCCCTCTGCTATCGGTCGGCATGAATTGCGCACTCGGGCCGGACATTATGCGACCGCACGTCGAGGAGCTATCCAAAGTTTCGGAAACCGCAATCTCTTGCCACCCGAATGCCGGGCTCCCCAACGAGATGGGGGCTTACGATCTGACCCCTGCCAAGATGGCCGACTACATCGAAGACTTTGCTTCGAACGGCTGGCTGAACATCGTAGGAGGATGCTGCGGTTCCAACCCAGACCACATACGAGCGATCGCGGATCGCATTGCTAAGGTGAAACCTCGCCAGGATATCGAGCCGATCGTTTGGACTCGCTTGTCAGGTCAACAGGCTTGCACCCTCCGCCCTGAAACTACGTTCACGATGATCGGGGAACGAACCAATGTCACCGGCTCGCGCGCTTTCGCGAAGTTGATTCGGAACAACCTCTTCGACGAAGCGGTCGAGGTGGCGCGCCAGCAGGTTGAGAACGGGGCGGTCATTATCGATATCAACATGGACGATGCCTTGCTCGATGGAGCCGAGGCGATGACTCGCTTCCTCCGCTTGATCGCGGGGGATTCGGTCGCGGCAAGCGTTCCTGTGATGATCGACTCCTCGAAGTGGGAAGTCCTCGAAGCAGGGCTTCAAAACGTTCAAGGAAAAGCGATCGTTAACAGCATCAGCTTGAAGGATGGCGAAGCAGAATTTCTAAGACGCGCCCGCTTGATCCGGCAGTATGGCGCGGCCGCTGTCGTCATGGCGTTTGATGAGAACGGCCAAGCCTCCGAGACCAGTGAGAAGGCTCGCATCTGCAAGAGAGCTTACGATCTTCTCGTCAACGAAGCCAACTTCCCGCCACAAGACATCATCTTCGACCCGAACATCCTCACCGTCGCCACGGGTATGGAGGAGCATGACAACTACGCGGTCTATTTCATCGAAGCCTGTCGCATCATCAAACGAGAATGCCCCGGCGCGAAAATATCTGGAGGGGTTAGCAATATCTCCTTCTCATTCCGCGGGAACGACGTGGTCCGGGAAGCGATGCACTCCGCGTTCCTCTACTACGCCATTCAAGCAGGGCTCGATATGGGGATCGTCAACGCGGGGCAGTTGGCGGTCTACGAAGACATTCCGAAAGAGATGCTCGAGCATGTCGAAGATGTCTTGCTGAATCGTCGCCCAGACGCAACCGAGCGGATGCTCACCTTTGCAGAAACGGTGAAAGGGACCGCAGGGAAAAAGGCCTCCGGAGAGAATTTGGAATGGAGAAGCAAGTCGGTTGCCGAGAGGTTGAAACATGCCTTGATTCAAGGGATCGACAAGTACATTGATGAGGATACGGAAGAGGCTCGTCAACAATGCACCCGTTGCCTCGAGGTGATCGAAGGTCCCTTAATGAGTGGAATGAGTGTCGTCGGAGACCTCTTCGGAGCAGGGAAGATGTTCCTCCCCCAGGTGGTCAAGAGCGCACGGGTTATGAAGAAGGCTGTCAACTATCTGCAACCCTTCATGGAGAAAGAGAAGCAGGAAGCCGGGCTTGCCGAGCAAGCTTTTCGCGGGAAGGTTCTCATGGCGACCGTCAAAGGGGACGTCCACGACATCGGGAAGAATATCGTCGGTGTCGTTCTCGGATGCAACAACTATCAAGTGATCGACTTGGGAGTGATGTGCTCGGCAGAGAAGATCATCGACGAGGCGAACAAGCAAGAGGTGGATATCATCGGGCTATCGGGGTTGATCACCCCTAGCTTGGACGAAATGGCTCACGTGGCTAAAGAGCTAAAACGAAAAGGCCAAACCTTTCCCCTCTTGGTCGGTGGTGCGACGACCTCGGCGAAACATACTGCGGTCAGAATCGCTCCTTACTACGACCAACCCGTCGTGCACGTGCTCGACGCATCTCGGAGCGTCGGCGTGGTCGAGTCCCTTTGCAGCGAAACGGCAAAGCCGAAGTTTGTTGCGGACAACATTCGCCTTCAAGATGAATTGCGAGCCAGTTATCAAACTCGCCAAGTGAAGTTGATGCCTTATGCGGAAGCCAAAGAAAAGAAGTTCCAAACCGACTGGAACACGATTCGAATCGATAAGCCTTCTTTCTTAGGGCCGAAAGTTCTGGAGGATTTCCCGCTAGGAAAGATCGTCGAGTACATCGACTGGACTCCCTTCTTCATGGCTTGGGAATTGAAAGGCAAGTACCCGAAGATCTTCGACGATGAGTATGTTGGGAAGGAAGCGAAAAAGCTTTTCGACGATGCGGTGCAACTGCTGAACGAGATCGTCGAGAAGAAGCTTCTTACGGCCAAGGGTACCTACGGGTTCTGGCCAGCGGCATCGGAGGGAGACGACGTGATTCTTTACACCGACGAGAGCCGGTCTTCCGAGTTAACTCGGTTCCATTTCTTGCGACAGCAATGGGAGCGGAAGGGGCAGTCTGATTTCCGCTCGTTGGCAGACTACATCGCGCCGAAGGATTCCGGACGGGAAGATTACTTTGGAGCGTTTGTTGTAACGACGGGACATGGAGCGGAGGAACTGGCGAAAAGCTACTTCGATAAGCATGACGATTACAACTCGATCATGGTGAAGGCGATCGCGGACCGGTTGGCCGAGGCGTTCGCCGAGTTGCTGCATGCACAGGCTAGGCGGGATTGGGGATATGGTCTGGAAGAGGATTTGACAAACGACCAGTTGATCGACGAAGAATATCGCGGGATACGACCGGCCCCCGGTTACTCAGCTTGCCCTGACCACACGGAAAAGCGAATTCTTTTCGATTTGCTGGATGCCCCGAACACCGTTGGGGTCAACATCACCGATTCCTTCGCCATGTGGCCGGCAGCCAGTGTAAGTGGATTTTATTTTGGGCATCCGAACTCTCGGTATTTCGCGGTGGATCGCATTACCCAAGATCAAGTTGCCGACTATGCCAAACGAAAAGGGATGTCGGTCCGTGAGATAGAACGCTGGCTCGCCCCGAATTTGGGATACGAAACTGCCTAGTGTAGAACGGAATTCATTCCGTAAAAAAACGCCTCTAGGAGAAGGCTTTCGGCTTTGGACTTTAGGCTTTGGGAAGACCGATCCTTTTTTTAACCGCAGGGGACGCGTAAGCGAGGTCCGAAAATCACAACCCCTACCGGAAACTCTCTATTCTTTGCTAGAATCTGGAATTCTATTGAGAAATTCGTTATGTGAGATAGCCTGGATAAGGCAACTCGCTGCCAACCCTGAGTGGTACGAGGATAACAGAAGCTCCAAGACCACCTGTTAGTAATGAATTCGGGCCCCGAACGAAATACG
>CAYMXM010000359.1:4362-5623 GCA_964394065.1 uncultured Pirellula sp.
ACAGAAGCTCCAAGACCACCTGTTAGTAATGAATTCGGGCCCCGAACGAAATACGAACCAACGACCGCGCCTCGTGATGGAAGCCTATTGCTTTCATCCAGAAGGGACTATGGAGGAGCGGAACGGTTGGCAGAGGGCACTCTTAGCCGCAAAGAACTTCGACGTCACCGTTCTCTACTGCAACGCGAAAGGGAGCAATGTTCGTTTTTCCGATTTTATCCCTACAGCCATTTCTCCCGATTCGTTTCATATTCACGAAATAAAAGGGGATTGGCTTACTCGGGGGCTGCAAAACCGGGAGTTCACTTTCTACTTTGGATATCGCCGGTGGCAACGCCTTGCTTTCAACCATGCGCACCGACTCCACCTTCAAACCCCCTTTTCCCTTTCCCATACGGTGACCTTGTGCGGATATCGGGAGCCTGGATTTCTGGGCGAGCTGGGGGTTCCACACGTATGGGGGCCTATCGGCGGAACGCACAATTTTGATTTCCGCTACCGCTCCTGCCTCGACCTGCGCAGCCTGATTCGAGAGTACAGCCGATCGGTGATCAACAACTATCAGTTGCGCCACAGCCTTCGAGTCAGCAATGCGATCCGCAACTCACGTGTAATCGTGGCTGCCACGCGAGCAACTCACGACGATCTACTCGCCAATCGAGGCATCTCTCCCCCCATCGATTTAGAAACCGGGATCGACTACCCGATTCTCCCGGTTCGGGTACCTCGCCCGAGCAACACCCCACTCAGGCTCCTGTGGACCGGACGGCTGCGTGCTTGGAAAGGACTACCACTCCTCCTCAAAGCCCTCTCCCAACTCCCATCGTCGGTCCAATATGAACTGCGAGTTCAAGGGAACGGGTCTTGCCAGAAGCGGTGGCAAAAGCTGGCCAAATCTCTTCGGATTGATGATAGGATCACCTGGCTCCCCTGGACGGAATATCGCGAGACCCTTGAGAACTATTCCTGGGCTGATGCGTTTGTCTTCACCAGCCTGCGAGATACCTCGGGGACTGGCCTCGTAGAAGCCTTGGCGGCTGGGACTCCGATCATCGGGCTCAATCATCAAGGAGCCGCTGACCTTATGACCGAGCAATCTGCGATTCCCATCCCAGTAGGTGGCGAGGTCGAGTCGATCGGCTATATCCAGGCCGCGATCGAGAAGCTCTGGAACTCACCCGACCACTGGCACGCGCTAAGTCTCGCTTCAACCGAGCTGGCCCAAAAATTCGCTTGGGTTAATCGCCAGCAAACAGCCGAC
>CAYMXM010000360.1:0-5435 GCA_964394065.1 uncultured Pirellula sp.
CTCCGTACTCAGCGCAGCGGTACTCGTACTCGTCGAGATTCGAGTACGAGTACGAAAAGAGGGGGAACGTCTGCTAGGACGCCCAAAATCGGGAAGTTATTTCGGGACAGTTCCTACGCGGCTAGCGTCCAGTCATGCTCCAGGTGGCACGCCCGTGCCACGTAGGGAAAACGCTTCATCCCAGCGCATTACAAATCTACTTCTTCCGAATCCTCGGGGGGATCGACTTGATGGCGTCGCGCTTCCTGCATCATCAGCATGATGACTTTCGTGTAGTCCCGGATCGCATCTCGGTAGTTCCCAGCGGTCTGCGATTGCTTTGCAGCGGTAGCCATCGCCGCAAGCCCCTCTGTCTCAACGGTCCATGCGTTCTCGCTAAACCAACCTTCCAGCTCCAGCACAACTTGGGCTAAGTTCTCCGCGAAGGTTTCGTTCGGTTTGCATTGCACCCGGCGATAAGGGGAGGTCCCGCGGGTCGAGGGGGGATGTTCTCCAACGCGAATGGTCGGATGACTTTTCTGCCAACCGACTCCCAAGGTGACGAGCGTCACGAACAGGGTAGCCAAAGCGATCGGATAATGTCCCAACAGCAATAAGAAGAGAGTGAGTAACCCACCAACCGCAGTTGCGATTCCAAAGGGGATCGGGTAGGGAAGCGTACTTCTTGTCGGGGACGATTTCGCCTCCCTCGAATTCGAAGGCTGAATGATTCCATCATTGAGAACCTCCCCGACGATCACCGTAATATTGTCCGGCCCACCACGAAGGTTCGCGAGGTCCACCATCGCCAGCACAGCGGACTCCCGATCCAACACCTGCAGGAGCAAACCGATTTCGGCGTCGTTGAATTGACCACTCAAACCGTCGCTGCAGAGAAGGAACTTGTCTCCCACCTGCAGCGGGAATGGACCTTCGATATCGACCGCGACCGTTCCGTTGGGACCGAGAGAGCGGGTGATGACGTTCTTGGGAATCGTGCTGTTGCGAAGGGTCTCTTCGGTGATTTCACCCGTCGCACGCATCTCCCAAACCAAGGAATGATCGAAGGTCAATTGCTCGAGCGTTTCACCTCGCAGTCGATAGACACGCGAATCTCCGACGTGGCCGATATAGGCCCCCTCGCCACTGATGGTCAACGCACAGGTGGTTGTTCCCATGCTTCGGAATTCAGGGTTCGCTTGCCCTTTGCGAAAGATCTCGGCATTGGTTTCAGTAAGAGCTAACTCCAACGCCTCGGGTTGCGAGCCTCGTATGAGCTTCCGGTAGTAGTGGGGAATCAACTCAACCGAAAGCTGACTCGCGAGTTCCCCGGCTGCGTGAGCCCCCATCCCGTCAGCGACGATGAGCAAATGGCCGTATTTGTCCCACGCGGCTTCGTCCTCGGAGAGAAACACTCCCAGGTTGTCTTGGTTGTTGCGACGGCGCATCCCCACATGGGTCGCACTCGCTACGGCGAATGCGTCTTTCCACGAATTACGGAATGCTTGAATCGTTGGCTGGGACAAGTCAGATGACTCGGTTAAATGGTGGGGATCGAAGGGTTAACTCGTATCATAATCTGAATTGGGAGCAGGTACCTAGTAGGCGCCAAGACGCTATTCAACAGATCCGGCAAAGATTATGGAGAATAATACCAGCTGCAACGCTTACGTTGAGGGAGTCGGTTTCAAGGTCCATAGCGATTTTAAGGCGCCGCGAGCTCGCTTGCTGCACTTCCCACGGAAGCCCGTGCGCTTCGTTCCCCAGCAAAATCAGGGCGTTTCCTTTTCGTGAAAAGGTGGCCAATTCCTCGCTGTCCTCCGCCAAACAAGCTGCGATCGACTCGACACCGACTCGCTTGAGTTTTTGCAGGCTCCCGACGACGTCCTCCACCGTATGGAACCGGAGTTTAAAAGCGTTTCCCATCGAAACACGGAGGACGCGACGGGCAAAGGGATCCACCGAGTTCGGCCCGATGAAAATGTCCCCGATCCCAAGGGCCGAACAGGTTCGAAAGATCGAGCCGAGGTTTTCGGGATCTTGTACCCCCACCACCAGGACGCCTGTCCAACGATGTTCTAAAGTCGGCTCCGTCGGCCAAACCGATGCGGTGAGGAATTCATCGAACGTCCCCGGCGTTGGGCGAATACCACATGCGAGATACCCGCGGTGAAAATGGAATCCGATGAGCTCGCTGATCATCTCCGTTGGAACGACGAGAAGATTGGTCCCCTCTGGGACCCAAGTTTGCGCCTCCCCAAGAAAGGCTTCATCGATCAGCACGGACTCCACCTGCAGATCACTTGCGAGCAACTTCGCGACGAGCGGCCTGCTTTCGGCGATGAAGCGGCCGCTGAATCGGGTCAAATTCGAGGTCCGAAGATTTCGGTAAGGATCGAGCAATCGAGACTCAATGTCCTCGATTCGAGTCAACGGCATATTAGGGTCCTATGGTCTCAGTGGTCGCAGGTAGGGTGTGTGAAGTGACCGCTGATTCCATCTTAGATCGCAATGGCGAGTCACTCTTCGTAGGGCACCAAAGCGGCGTCCGACGGGGGCGAGGCCCGGTCGGACGGAGCTGGTGACTAGGTTATGGTAATTTTCGTCTGTCGATCACCTTAGGGCGTTGAAGCGATATTCGTTTGGTCCCTACAGCCCAATCCGAATCCGACTCCATTCTGGCCCTCACGACATACTTCCCCCGATAGCTCGCGTCGGTCTTGAAGGTTCCGCTAAATCTTCCGTTCCTGGCGGTCACGTGAGCCTCGCATAGGATGAGGTGATTGGCTTGTTCGTAGACATTCTGCATAGAGCCGTACAATGCCTCCTCGCCTGTCCCTTGAACCTCTGATCGGTTGATCGCTGGCGGTCGATCTCGGTGGAGCAGCAATTCTAACTTCACCGCCCCATCCCAAGGGGTGGTCCCCTCGAAATGCATCACCTCTCCTGCAACAAGTGTTTCTTCCCCTTGTAACTCGATCTTCTGAGGGTGTCGAATTCGGAGGAGTGGGTCCCCGAGCAAATTCATCAGGCGGACATGCTCGCGGCGTTCTTCGCAAAGATCGTGATCTTCGGGGCTCAACACTTGGGCCATCGACTGAATCATAGAGCGAAAACGAGCGTTGTTGGAACTGCCTTCTGCGGAGGCTGATCTCGCTGGATTATCCAAATCAACGGTATCCTCTGGTTTCTTGTCCCACATCGCTCGTTTGGATTCCAGAAGAACTTTACCTAACGTCGGCGTCTCTCGCACAAAACAGGACTCCAACATTCCTCCCGCGAATTCGCTCAGCCCATACGGCATCGTAACACGCGTTCCTGCGATGACGGCAATCGGTCCGTTGGGCTGTGCCAAAAGACGCTCTGCAAAGCAATCCACCTTGGCATCGATCGCTCCAGTGAAACAAGCCAACATCACGGCAATCGGAGGGCCGATTGGGGCGTCGAAGGAGGGGGCATCTTCGGCACGGCATATCAACTCTTCGTGCTCACCGTAGCGAAAGACATCGAGGGAATCGACCCAACCATGTCCGATGTAAACCCAAAACATTCCTCCACGATTCAGCTTTCCGAGGAATGTTTCTCGCAGTCGTCTTGGGTCGGGACAGTAGGGACTGTTCAAGCTGGCATAGGTCATCTGCAGATGAAAGCGATCGGGGATTCCTTCCGACAGATATCTTCGAGTGACCGATTCGATAGCGGTGTCAGCCAACGCCCCGAATCCACCGACGCCAGCGGTTACGTGGACTTGGTCGCGCCATTGACCGAGATCCTCCGATCCTTCATAAGCGATGCTGCGCGCCAACATGCGATGCAACTCGGCGGGCGATTTCGCAGGGACTCGTCCAACTGCGATATCAGGACACCCATCTCCATCCATATCACCGAAAGGAGCATCGGTCGATAGGGTCTCGGTGTGGAGCGTTCCGAGACGAACTCGAGTCGGAGCGATGAAGGTAGGAACGATGATTTCTAAAACCCCCTCAAGCCCTTCCTTTGGCGAGTTTGGATCGGGTTCCTCCTCCGAAAGGTTGTTTGTCGTTTCTGGTGGGATCACCCGAAAGACTCCACCACATAGCAGGACCGCTTCGACTGAGCCAGGTTGTCGGGCTAAGTCGATGATCTTGGCTCGAATCTGATTCGGATCTCGATCCGATTCCAACAGGACTAAGTCGTAATTCGAAGAGCGATATTTCGTCCAATCCGTCAATGCAGACTCCCAACCTTTGGGGCAGACGACGGCCACTTTCGATCTCGCAATCGGTTCTGCCTCGCAACCTAAATTTCTTTCTGCGGTAAAGGAAAGCACGGCAAAGAGGCCGAGCAATCCGCAGAGGAAATAAATCGAAGCATTTCGAAACCAAGAACGTCCATGGTCTTGTAGGTTGCGAAGCATAGCACTCAACTTGGAGAAATGATCAGGGAATTGGCAGGTTTTGCTGTAGCTTACGCAGCCCCCCCATTCTCCAAACCTCTCCCTATCAAAGCAACGTCGAAATCTCCAGGCAAGGACAATTCATCCGCAGATTTCACAGATTCTCGCAGATTCGAAAAGAGTCTTACTTTAGAACAGCGATGCTTGCGGCTATGAATGAAACATTCGGACCGGTTTTCATCTCAGAGGGACAACCCAAAAAACTCGACATTTTCGGTTGGCTTCGCTAGATTCAGTACATACAAGGTATTCTCTGTTACGTTGGAGATGGGCTTACAAGCAGCCAAGATTCTGCGAAAATCTGCGTAATCTGCGGATGAAAAAAGAGGGGATCATGAATCAGGATGAGCAGACCTACGCGATAATAGGCGCGGCAATGAACGTGCATCGTAGGTTGGGGCACGGATTTCTGGAACCTGTTTATCAAGCGGCACTGGAACGAGAGTTCGAATTCCTGCGGATCCCCTACGTTCGGGAGAAGGAACTGCAAATTATCTATCGAGGAAGACCTTTGGCAGTCTTGTACAAAGTAGATTTCGTCTGCTTCGAAACCGTGATCGTCGAACTCAAAGCACTCTCTCAATTGACGACCGTAGAAGAATCGCAAGTCCTCAACTACCTAAAGGCCTCCAACCTCCACAAAGCCCTTCTGATCAATTTTGGTACCCCCAGTCTTCAACACAAACGCTTCGTCTACAATTTGTAGTCGTCCGCAGAATATCAGAATTCATCCGCAGATTACGCGGATTTTCGCAGATTTTTGAAAGGGGTGTTTTGAACAGGAACAGAACTGCGGGAATCAGCCTGTTTCCTACTACACTCCTACCTCATCAAACACTGTTTTTCCATCCGGGCATGAGATATCTAGCCATAGGTCATCGCCCCATTTAGCTAGAAGAGACTGGTATTTGAAACAGCTGAAAATCTGCGAAAATCCGCGTAATCTGCGGATAAATTCTCTGCTCTGCGGATTTTCGCAGATTTTTGAAAGGGGTGTTTTGAACAGGAACAGAACTGCGGG
>CAYMXM010000360.1:5535-5621 GCA_964394065.1 uncultured Pirellula sp.
TGAAAATCTGCGAAAATCCGCGTAATCTGCGGATAAATTCTCTGCTCTGCGGATTCTCGAAGACTATTGAAAGGAAAGTGTTTTGA
>CAYMXM010000361.1:0-5608 GCA_964394065.1 uncultured Pirellula sp.
AACCCGTGGCGTAAGCGAGGGACAGCGTCGCAAGTGCACGTAGCCCTTGTTGGGAATATCTCAGGTGTCGGGTGGCACGTCCCTGAGGCACGATGGGCGTGCTGTGAACCCTGGGATTGAGGTCAGGTTGCCAGCGCTGTCCCTCGCTTACGCCACGGGTTGTGATGGGCGCGGCCCCTCCCCACACGACCTCACCCATTCCTCGGGGGTGGGGATGGTCGGGCTCCATTTCCCGGCATTCGCCTTCTTACCGAAGCGAAAACGTGTTGGGCCGAGTAGGCGAGTTCCGAAACGAGTTCGTCGATCTTGTTCCGAAAGATCGCAAAGGCGCCGAGGGCTGGGATGGCGATCAACAGTCCAGCGACCGTCGTGACCAGTGCCGAGTAGATCCCACTTGCCAAATCGCTCGCACCCGCCGAACCGGCTGAAATCGCCACTTGACGAAACGCGATGATCATCCCCGATACCGTGCCCAGCAATCCGATCATCGGAGCCAAATTCCCGATCACTGGCAGGTATTCAAGCTTCCTATAGAGACGAGCTGCTTGCTCGGCGGTGGAATCCTCCAGCGCCTTCTCAACGGCTGGCCAACCAAATTCAATCTCGGCGATTCCGTTCAACAACACGAACGAGAGAGGGGATGGTTTCTCCCGGCAAAGGCGATCCGCCTCGCTCAACTTTCCTTGCGCGAGCAATTGCCGAACCGACTCCATTAAGTCAGCTGGCAACAAATCTTTTCGACGGAGCGCGATCGCTTGATCGACGACGAGGTAGACCGACACGATGGAGAGAAGGATCAGAACCACCATAATCGAGATCCCTAGAACACCTCCACTAAAAATGATCTCGAGAAGCGTGTCATCAGCCGCCGAGTTTGTGGGTGTCGCTTCAGCCTTGATCGAGTTCCCCGCGGGGGCGTCTGTAGCTACCACGGGCGGAGGAGTGGAATTCTCCGTTTGCCCATGGAGGGGAAGGGAGTGAACGGAAGTGAACGCGATCACGAGTACGACGAATCCAAGACCGACACAACTGAGCCGCATCCAGCTGATCCAGCTTGCGAGACGATTCGGGGAGAAGCCCCCTCGTTGGGTTGTTTCACGATCCGATCGAATTCTCACGATTTCAACTTCCTGGTTCGAAAATAGGCTTTAGACCTTCGGCTTTGGACTTTAGGAAGAGCACGCTTCTTGTCCGATCCGGGGCCTGTCCCCCCGTCGGACACCGCTTTGGCGTTCTAGCGCGCGCGCTGCGCTTTAGAGTTCTGCTCCCCTCGCCCCGCTTCGGGGAGAGGGGCCGGGGGGGGCCTGACGCATCGGAGGTAAGCTTGGCAGTTTGGGTAAAAATCTGTCTAGTATGGGTGGCACGCTCAGAGCGAAGCGATGGGCGTGATGTTTTGAGGCTATTTCCAATGTTCCGAAAAGTCCTCCACGCCCATCGCTTCGCTCTGAGCGTGCCACCCTTGCGCAGGTCCTTTACCACCGATGCGTCAGGCCAGGCCGGGGGTGAGGGGTAGAAGTGATTAGAGTATATGGCCAAGTTTCTAGCTCGCTACTGGTAACTCGAAAGCTTCTGCGATCCCTCCGGGATACTAGGAGATGCAAAACGAATCCTCAAGAGTTCTCCTCTGTGTCCCTCCGCGTCCTCAGCGGTTAAACAGGAAGTCACCTCTTCTTCAAGTCTCAAGCCTGCCGAAACGGTCATCGGAGGGCTTGCGCCCTTCCGTTCCCATCCCTCTTAAATCGCTCAACAATGCCCGCCTCTCCCTTCCTCCCAGCCGTTCCCAGCAACGCCACCGAAGCACTATGCGCCCGGGAAAAGAGATAGGGGCGTTCGGGATGCAGTAGGACCACTCGCATCCATTCCTCCAACGCGCGTTCGTTCCCGGCTCCTTGCAGCTTATCTGCCAACAGGGAGGTGGGGCCTGCTTGGTAAGGGAGAGGTAGGGAGTCCCGAAGGGAAGTCCATTGAAACAATCGTTCCGAGTGCATTTCGTTCGGAGCAAAGGTACGCCATAGTTGGGCCTCCGCGTAGACTTTCACCCAGCGTTCTTCTGCATTCCTCACCAGTTGATTCAATACTCGAACGGCATCCGACCGTTGGTCGGTGTCGATAAGCCACGCGGCCCCGAGCAACTGCAACGATTCGCGAGGTTCTTGAATCCAACCCCGAGCCATCTCTTGTATCTTGAATCGATCTCGGATCTCCGCCGAGGAGGTGGACCAAGGGACGGGGATCGAAGCGAGGAGCAAGGGAGGGGACTGGCTCTTGGCGAGGGAGAGATATAGCAGGGTTCCCCTCTCCCATCGCCCCAAGGCGACACTCGATTCGATCAGTTCGGCAATCGCAAGTCGTTGTTGCCAGCGGGGAGTGCTGGAGACCTCCGCATTGCTTCCGAGGATCTTCGTCCCCTTGCTGATCGCTTCCTGAAATCGCCCCTCCACGAAATCCAGATGAAGCGATTCGACCAATTCGTTCTCCCACAAGGGTTCGATTCGAACGACTCGCGCCGCAGGGATCACCGTTTTGTCATGGCCATCCCTTCGAATGACGACGAGTTCCTTATCGTTCCAATCGAGGATGACCGAAGTCTCGATCGTTGATTTCGGAGAGGACCATCGATCCAACCCTGTTTTGTCGGAGTCCGCAAAGTAGATCCGGCTCGGCCCTTTGAATCGCTCGATAGCTTGCTGGTAAAGAGGAGTTTCCGGTGTGACTTTTTCTTCAACGCTCCGTTGCACTTGGCCATAGGAGAGGGAAGGGGAGAGGAACGCGATGAGAAGAGGTAGGATGACTAAAGACAGGAAGAGGGTGGTGAGGTCTTTCCTTCCGATCGGGGCTTGCCCCCGTCGGACGCCGCTTTGGCGCCCTAGCTCGCGTTGCGCCTTTAGATACCCGCTCCCCTCGCCCCGCTTCGGGGAGAGGGGCTGGGGGTGAGCTGGCGCATCAATGTTAAGGGGTAGGACGCGAAGCGTCCCCCCATCACAACCCGACGCGTTAGCGAGGGATTGCGTCGCGAGTGAGCGTTGCCCTTGTCGGGAATGTGGCAAACGTCTGGTGGAACGCCCCTGAGGAACGAAGGGCGTGCTACGAAACCTTGCATTGGTTGCGTGGTTGCCAGCGCTGTCCCTCGCTAACGCGTCGGGTTGTGATTTCGTGGCCTCGCTTACGCGTCGACCAAACCACCCAAACACTTTATATTCACGCCGATGCGCAACTTCGAAACGCACAAGCAAGGGAAAAAAGAAAAAGAAATCCCAATACTTCATAGGTTTACGATTTGGCGGATTCCGAGAACAATCTGTCCTCTAAGCGTACCTGATTCCGTTCCCTTCCGATACACCGAATGACCACTCTAAAACTCGTAACGTATCCCCACCCCATTCTCCGCCACAAGTCGAAGCCGATCGTGCGCGTCGATGGGGAGCTGCAAAATTTGGTCCAACAGATGTTCGAGATCATGTACGAGTTTCGCGGAGTTGGATTGGCGGCCAACCAAGTCAACCTCCCCATCCGACTTTTTATTGCGAATCCCTCGGGGGACCCCGAAGAGAAAGAGCAAGAAATGGTCTTTCTCAATCCCGTGATCAACAGACCCAAGGGGAGCGAAGAAGCGGAAGAGGGATGTCTATCTCTTCCCGGCATCAATGCACCCATCAAACGGAGCAAGTCACTCCATGTCAACGCTTATAGCTTAAGTGGCACGGAGATCGCTGGAGAAGTCGATGGCTTTCTGGCGAGAATCATTCAGCACGAGCTAGACCATTTGGACGGCGTGCTCTTCATCGATCGATTGTCAGACGAAATAGCACGCCCCTTGGTCGAAGACATTCAAAAGCTTGAACGACGTTTCGCGGAAGGTCGCGAACAAAAGCTAATCCCCAGCGATGAAGAACTCCGAGCAGAACTCAACGCCTGGGAAGCGAAGTATTGCTAGTGGGAAATTGTGGCCCGGGCGTCTCGCCCGGAGTCGTAACCTGTGGGACCGGGCAACCCGCGGGCTCACGCCCGCGGCTATGTGCTGCCATCGCTACGCGATTCCGAACCACGCCCATCGCTTCGCTCTGAGCGTGCCACCCTTGACTCCCCTTCCACCTTACACCTTACTCCTTACTCCTTACCCGCCGCTTCTTCCGCCCCTTTAAGAACACGAAGAACATTCTTATGAAAAACCTTGTGAATATCCTCTTCGCTGTACCCTCGCTGTAGCATGAGTTCGGTGATGACCGGGTAGGTAGAGACGTCTTCCATCCCGCGTGGTGTGGAGGGAATGCCGTCGTAATCGGAGCCGATGCCGACGTGATCGACTCCGGCTGTCTTGATCATGTGATCGATGTGGTCCATGACGATATGGGCATCACCACGTACATAGGGATTCTTGACCTGATATTGCCGAATCTCTCGCTCCACCTTGGAGGGATCGTCTGGGTATTGGCCCGGGAGTTCCGCGCGCATGCGGGTCACTTCCGTCGCGATCTTTGCATTCTCCGGAACGACGAAGACCGGATAGAAGTTCACCATCGCAACTCCTCCGTTCTCAGGAAGCCGTTTCAGGACACTATCCGGAATATTGCGAGGATGGTCCGCGATCGCTCTCGCGGAGGAGTGAGAGAAAATCACCGGAGCCTTCGTGATGTCGAGGGCTTTGTGCATCGTCGCTTCCGATACGTGCGAAATGTCGACGAGCATTCCGAGGCGGTTCATCTCTCGGACGACTTCTTCACCGAAAGGACTCAGCCCATCGTGTTTCGACTGGTCTGTCGCTGAATCAGCCCAACTCAAGGTCGCTGAGTGAGTGAGAGTCATGTATCGAGCTCCCATATCGTAAAGACGACGAAGGTTCTGCAAGGAGTCTTCGATCGAATGGCCACCTTCCATCCCGATCAACGAAGCGATCTTTCCATTCTTGCGAGCCTCTTCGACATCGCTCGAAGTCAAGCATAGCTGAAACGTCTCCGGGTAGCGTTTGATCATCGTGTGGACGAGATCGATTTGTTCGACCGTCATTTGATAGGCGACGCCGGTTTTCATCGTCGACGCAGGAACATAGACCGACCAGAATTGAGCTCCGACGTTCCCTTGATGCAGTCGACCGATGTCGGTCTGCAGCTTCGGTTGCGGTTGGCTGATGTCGCAATCATCGAAGTGGCGCGAGAACTGACGGATTTCCCAAGGAAGATCGTTGTGCCCGTCGAAGACGTAGCCTCTTGCATGAATCTCTTTGGCTCTGTCCGAAACAACCACCTTGGAGCTACCCGGATCTTGACAATTCCCAGTTTGGGGAACGCTGCACAGCCCGAAAAGGGCTAGAGCAGGAAGGACTGAAGGTGTGAAGCAAATTCGACGAAAGCTCATAAAAAACAGCATTCTTGACTCGTGTTACTGGTAGGGACGAGAGGAACGTAGGTAGGAGCCATGCAACATAAGCCACCAGCAAAGGTAAAGCAAGGGATTGGGATTGGAGGCTTAAGACTTAAGGTTAAAGACTTGAGGAAGAAGAGAAGTAATCGTAGTGTGTGTGAAGTGGCCGTGGCTTCCAGCCTAGCCTTACGCATCGGTGGTAAGGGGGGGGGGGGGACGCGAAGCGTCCCCCCATCACAACCCGTGGCGT
>CAYMXM010000362.1:0-3581 GCA_964394065.1 uncultured Pirellula sp.
TCGGGTGGCACGCCCCTGAGGCACGAAGGGCGTGCTGTGAGACCTGGGATGGATGCGTGGTTGCCAGCGCTGTCCCTCGCTTACGCCACGGGTTGTGATTTTCGGGCCTCGCTTACGCGTCGGCCAAATAGCCCCAACACCTGTCTCGCGCTGATGTGTCAGGGCACCCAAGCCCTCGCTGGTGTTGAGAGGCTCTCTGCGCCAACGGGGCACTTGAACAGCCCGGAGGTAGAGACCGGCTCACAGTGCTGACGGCGGCTTTGATTGGAGGTGTTGTTTAACGGAATGAATTCCGTTCTACGTCGTCGCTTTGATGCAATCGGCGATTGCTTGGCAAAGGGTTTCCATGGTTTGGGGGGCCATGCCGGCGACGTTCATGCGGCCGGTCCCGACGATGTAGATCGCGCGCTCGTTCTTGAGCCAATCGACCTGCATGCTGTTCAAACCACTGTAAGAGAACATCCCCTTCTGATTGGCTAGGAAGGAGAAATCTCGATCCGTCCCGGTCTTCTTCATCCCTTCGATAAATCGCGCGCGCATGTCGGAAATGCGGTTTCGCATTCCGTCTACCTCTTGAACCCATTCTCTTCGAAGCTCTGGATCGTTGAGAATCGTCGCGACGGTCGAGGCGCCGTGGCGCGGTGGATTGCTGTAATTGCATCGAACCGAGAGACGCAATTGGCTCATCGCAGCTTCCCGAGTTCCTGGCTCTTTGCCGACGAGCATCACCGTTCCAACTCGCTCCGAGTAAAGTCCAAAGTTCTTCGAGAACGAACTGCAAATGATTCCTTCAGGATTCTTGGCCAACAACGTATGGATCGGTTTTGCATCTTCTTCGATTCCGTCCCCGAACCCTTGGTAGGCAAAGTCGATAAACGGAATCATTCCCTTCCTCGCTAAGAGAGCAGCAATCTCTTCCCACTGCGCAGCGGTCGGGTCGACGCCGGTGGGGTTATGACAGCATGCGTGCAAACAAACGAGGTCCCCCGCTTTTCCTTGCGCATCAAGATCGCGGAGCATCGCGTCGAAGTCGAGAAAGGTCTTGTCGGAGGAGAGGTAGGAATAGACTCCGGTCTGCAAACCGGCCGATTGGAAAATGGCCCCGTGGTTCGCCCAGGTTGGATTGCTGAGCCAAATCCGGGTCCCTGGAAAATGGCGAGAGATCGTGTCGGCACCGATCCGGAGCGCCCCGGTTCCACCCGGGGTATGAGCGGCTGCGACTCGGCCGTGATCGAGCACATCCCCGAAGACGAGATTCAAGACCCCTTTTAGGTATTCCGGGGAACCTTCAATCGGCATGTAATTCTTGGTGGTTTCGGATTCCAGCAACCGGGCTTCCGCCTTTTTCACCGTTGCGAGAATGGGAGTTGCCCCCTCCTCCGTCTTGTAAATCCCCACCGTCAAGTTGATTTTTCCGGGGCGGGGGTCTTTCGCAAAGGCTTCGCCCAGTCCAAGGATCGAGTCGGGAGGGGCAACGGGAAGGTGTTCGTACATGCTTAGGAGAATGTGAGTGGAAGGAATTCGAAAGGCTTCAAATTGCTGGCAAAAAGGTTACTATGAAATCGGTTTCGTGAGGAGTCTCTTTTCCTGACGAATTGGAGAAACTGATGTTGACTCGGGCGTTTCCAACGAACCATACTTTTTCCCCGAGTTATGGATGGCTCAACCCGCTTGGAGAAAGCTGTGTCCTTCGCGATAGACAACGAGGTCAAAGATCGAGTTCGCTTGTCGGTCAACATTGTTGACTTGATCGGCAGCTACACCGAGATCCGTCGGCAAGGACGAAACTTCGTCGCCGCCTGCCCGTTTCACGACGATCGCCGTCCAAGTCTTCAGATCAACATCGACCGCCAATCCTGGAAATGTTGGGTATGCGACATCGGCGGGGATGTCTTCAGCTTCGTCATGCGTCGCGAAGGGGTCTCGTTTCCGGAAGCTCTCCGGATCCTTGCGGACCGAGCAGGGATCATCCTCGAAGAACCCAAGGGAAAGGGGAAACGAGACGACAAAAAGCAGCTCTACGACGCGATGAAGTGGGCTGTCGCTGCGTTTCACAAGCATCTCCTGGAGGCCCCCGACGCCTCTCTCGCTCGGGAGTATTTTGCGACCCGGGGGATCTCCGACGAGAGCATTCGGAAATTCCAACTCGGTTACGCTCCCGAAAGCTGGTCGTGGCTCATCGACCGAGGGGCCGCTCAAGGCTTCAGCGCCGACGCTTTAGAAAACGTGGGGCTCCTCGGTCGCGGAGAGCGCGGCAATCGCTACGACCGATTTCGCAACCGGACCATTTTTCCAATCTGCGACGTGCAGTCTCGCCCGATTGCAGTCGGTGGTCGGAAGATGCCCGGCTCCAGCGATGAAATCGCGAAATACGTCAACTGCAGTGAAACCCGCCTCTACCACAAGAGCCACCAACTCTACGGGCTCGATCTCGCGCGGCATGCGATTACGAAAGCGAAGCAAGCGATCGTGATGGAGGGGTACACCGATGTCATCATGTCCGTCCAACATGGGATTCAAAACGTTGTTGCCTGTTGCGGCACCGCACTCGGAGAGGGGCAAATCAAACTGCTTCGTCGCTACTGCGATTCGGTGGTCCTCCTTCTCGACGGGGACGATGCGGGGCAGCAACGAACGCGAGAGATCCTAGAACTCTTCGTGACGCAGCAGATGGACCTCCGAATCCTCACCCTCCCCGACGGGCTTGATCCGTGCGATTATCTGAGCCGTCATACCGCGGATGATTTGCGAGGTCTCATCGCGGAATCGGTCGATGCGCTCGAGCATAAAATTCGAGTCGTATGCCGTGGATTCGATCCTCTTCAAGACACCCATCGCGCGAATGCAGCCTTGGAGGATATCCTCGAGACGATGTCGCGCGTTTCCAAAGAGTCCCTCGCTTCCGACCCTGCTAAACGATTGCGTCACGACCAGCTTATCGCTCGCCTTTCACGCCAGTTCGGCGTTGAGCAAACCGAACTGCGAGAGCGAATGGGGGGGATTCAACGTCAAGCGGCCGAGCGCGCCAAGCAGCGATCGGCATATAAGAAATCCCTTCCGACACCGCCGGCATCTCCTCCTTCTGCAGACCGAGCGCTCGCCGAACCGAGCAGTGAATTCCATGAGTTCGATGCAAGTTATTTCGAGGAGAGTGGTGTTGCGGAGATTGCTCCCGTCGTATGTCGCTACTCCGATTTGACGTTCATTGAATGCGAACTTTTCGAAGTGATGGCATTGTCTGCTGAACTGGTGCCGATGGCGATCGAGCGTTTTCCCGCCGAGAATTTGAGTAGTATTACCGCAAAAAAAATATTTCAGGCATATTTAGACTTGGAACTCGCGGGACACACGCTAGACTTTCAAAGTGTGTTATCGGCGACAGAAGACGAAGGAATCAAAAACGTCTTGGTCAGCATCGAAACCAAAGCTTCCGAAAAGGTTGCTTTTGCGAAGATGACCGCCGAAGAACGCCTCCACTCATTGTGCGAGCGATTGAGCGATCATGAAGATAGAGCTCATCGTCGTCAGCAGATCAATTTGTTGGAGAAAAAACAACTCGATGATGCAACCGAACTCGATCT
>CAYMXM010000362.1:3681-5604 GCA_964394065.1 uncultured Pirellula sp.
CCAATCGCCCAATTACCCGTAGACCCAAGCGTTGTTGACCCAACGGATTCGCAGTGGATGCGAATCTGCGACAACGCCTGACCACTATCAAAAGGAGTTGATGCCGTGGAATCGCAATCATTTGATTTGCAGCAATTGCTGGAGCTCGGACGTGCGCAGGGATATATCACGTACGAGCAGGTCAACAGTTATTTGCCCGACGAGGCGAATAGCGCAGATGTGCTTGACCAACTCTTGGTCGCACTCGAGCGGTCGGGTGTCGAAATCGTCGATGAGATCGAAAAGGAAACGATGGCCAACGCGCCTCGATCCAGCAGCGACAATCCTTCCGCTTTGCTCGGCGAACCATCGCCTCGCCTCACGAACGATCCGATCCGGCTCTATCTGAGCCAGATGTGCGAGATTCCTTTGTTGAATCGTGAGCAAGAAATCTCCCTCGCGAAGAAGATCGAAATCACCCGTCGCAAATTCCGTCGCGCCGTTCTCGGCAACGACTTTGCCCTCCGGCACACCGTGGAGATTCTCCGCAAGGTCGCCATCGGTGCACTCCCCTTCGACCGGACGATCAAGGTCTCGTTGACAGAGCGATTGACCAAAGAACAAATCACCGCTCGAATGCCTCACAACCTGCAAACCCTCGACGCCTTGATCGAGGAGAACCGACACGATTTCCAATCGATCGTCCGTCGTAGCACGAGTGAGGAAGAGAAGGATGCGGCACGCCGAAGCTATCAACGCCGACGCTTGAAGTCCCTGGTCCTCGTCGAAGAACTCTCCCTTCGCTCCCGTCGCGTCATTCCTTTGATGCGTCAGTTGGAACAGTACTCGCAACGGATGGATTACCTACAAGGGCGAATCGCTCAGTTGCGTGAGTCGGGAATGAATCCGATGGAGCTCAATCGAAACGTCTCCGAACTTCGTCACTTGATCATGACGACGCAAGAGAGCCCACGTTCACTCCGAGCACGCTGTGAAGAGTTCCGCCGACACTTCAAAGAGTACGAAGCGGTCAAGCGTCAGCTTTCGAGCGGCAACCTTCGACTCGTCGTTTCGATTGCGAAGAAGTATCGCAACCGTGGTTTGAGCTTCCTTGATCTCATCCAGGAAGGGAACACGGGATTGATGCGAGCGGTCGATAAGTACGAATATCGCCGTGGGTTCAAGTTCTCGACCTATGCCACATGGTGGATTCGCCAAGCGATCACCCGTGCGATCTCTGATCAGGCCAGAACGATTCGCATTCCAGTTCACATGATCGATGTCTTGAGCAAGCTTCGAAATATCCAGAAGCATTTGACCCAAGAGCTTCGTCGAGAGCCAACGATGCTGGAGATCGCCGAGTACGCGCAGCTTCCACCGGAAGATGTACAGCGAGTCCTCGACATCGGTCGCAGCCCGATCAGCTTGGACCGACCTGTTGGTGAAGGAGAGGACAACGCATTCGGCGAGTTCCTAGAAGACCCCTCGAGCGACAATCCAGTTCGAAACGCGAGCAACGGTGTTCTTCGCGATCGGATCGATTCGTTGTTGAAGACCTTGACCTATCGCGAACGCGAGATCATTCGATTGCGATATGGGTTGACCGATGGTTACTCCTATACCCTCGAAGAGGTAGGCCGCATTTTCAAAGTGACGCGGGAGCGAGTTCGTCAAATCGAAGCGAAAGCAGTCGCAAAGCTCCAAAGCCCCGTACGCGCCAAAATGCTCGAAGGTTTTCTGAAGCAAGTAGCTTGAGCAGGTGAGAACAGGCTTGAGGGGTGAGGCTTGAGACTTGAGGAAGAGAGCTTCCGCCGCTTCGCGGCGGAGGCGTAGGGTGGCCTGACGCATCGGCGCGAATATAAAGTGTTTGGGTAGTTTGGCCGACGCGAAAGCGAGGCCCGGAAATCACAACCCGTGGCGTAAGCGAGGGATAGCGCTGGCATC
>CAYMXM010000363.1:0-5600 GCA_964394065.1 uncultured Pirellula sp.
CTCTCGAATGATGGCGATCAGCTGTTGTTTATCGTAGGCAATAGACATCGTGCTCGGGGGTTGTTAGGAAGTTTTGTAAGTTGCCAGGTTATAATGATTACAAGAATCCGTTTCAATCCGCGGTTAAAGTTCTCTACTCCGGTGACGAGGGGATGGACGCAAAGCGTCCCTCATCACAACCCGTGGCGTAAGCGAGGGACAGCGTTGCGCGCGCGTTGCCCTTATCGGGAAAATCTCAGGAGCCAGGTGGCACGTCCCCGAGGCACGAAGGGCGTGCTGTGAGACCTGGGATGGCTGCTTGGTTGCCAGCGCTGTCCCTCGCTTACGCCACGGGTTGTGATTTTCGGGCCTTGCTTACGCGTCGGCCAAACTACCAAACACTTTATATTCGCACCGATGCTCCAACCCAGGCGGCACCCCTTTCATTCACCTCTAATCCCCCTAGATCAATTCCTCGGGTCTGCCCTGATCACGTTTCCGTCGGCGGCACCGTTGAGTTTAATCCAGGTTCCAAAATCGATGGAATCGGAAAGGAAACTAACGCTCCCATCCGCGAATGCAGCTTGAACCCCATTCCAATGCGCCCCAGAAGCTCCCGACTGCTGCGTGTTGGGGCCCCAGTGGGTAATGTAGGTCGGGCACCACGTATATCTTTTGTGGCGAAAGTAGGTTCCGGTCGACTTCGAAGCGCCATCCACATCCACTGTTCGAATGGCACCTTCGTTGGCCCCCCAACCAAAGTACATCGTTGCGACAAAGGCAACGCGGTAAACTGCGTTCTCTCCCCGCCGACGAACGCCGGTGCCACAAGTTCGCTCCGGACCTCCGATATGCCCCAAGGAATCGGTTTCCGCGACGAAGATCGTATTGGAAGTCCCGTCTGCAATGTTTCCGATCGTACACCATTTATTGACCGAAAAGACTCCGGCCAAATCCCCTCGCACGTCAACCGGATCCCCGAAGGTGGTGAAAGGTGGCTCGCCTCCGAAAATCGCGGTTTCCCACCAATGGTACCCCTCCGAAGCTCCATAGCTCGTCGGAGTAAAAATTCCACCATGCGATTGGGCCGCATCCTCATATCCCGAGTCGGAGGGGCACTGAAGTGTGGAAACTCTCTGGTTGATGAAAGACTGTCTCCATGCTGGGCGCCTGAAATCGATCGTGTTGTAAAGGGGCTGCTGCTCCATGAAGGGGAGAATCGAACTGATCCAAGTGTGATGATAAGGATGGGGAAAAGGAATCGACTTCCCCGGCCCTAGGTTGACCCCCGTGGGAAAGGTTCGATGAGCGTCGTGGTAGGTATGAAGAGCCAAGCCAATCTGCTTGAGATTGTTGCTACATTGCATTCTTCGCGCAGCTTCCCGCGCCGCCTGAACCGCAGGAAGAAGCAAACCAACCAGAATCCCAATAATGGCGATAACAACGAGCAACTCGACGAGTGTGAAACCGAAGCGATTCTTCCTTCGGTGATTCGATAGCGGCTGCGAACAAGCCATGGCAAAAACTTAGTACATTTGGGATTGCAGAGGGTGCATGGAGCGTTCTTGGATAATAGCTACACTAACCCCACGACGTCAACGACCTTTCAAAATACCTAACTCCTGGTTCAGCAACCTTGAACGATCCTCTTCCCTCGGTCAATCCCCCTCTCCCTCCCGAATCGAACCTGCCACCTTGGGTCGGACTGGATATTGGTGGAGCGAATTTGAAGGGGGCCCACACCGCGGGATGGGCCAAGAGTTTATCATTCCCACTATGGAAGAAGCCTCTCGCACTGGGAGTTGGGATTGCAGAGCTACTCGAAGATGCTCCACCATTCTCGGGGGTCGCACTCACCATGACCGGTGAGCTGGCCGACTGTTTCCCGACGCGCGCTCACGGTGTCGCAAGGATACTGGAGCAAGCAACCTCCATCCTTCCAGCGTCGATGATTCGGGTCTACGGTGTCGATGGCAAATGGTATACGGTCTCCAACGCAGCTCGGGAACCTTGGACCGTTGCCGCATCGAATTGGCATGCGTTGGCAACCTACATCGGGCGTTCCCATTTGAAAGGATTCAGCTTACTCGTTGACATCGGCTCTACGACAACCGACATCATTCCAATTCTGAAAGGAGATGTCGCGTTGAGCGCCCAGACCGACTCGCAGCGTTTGCAATGTGGAGCATTGGTTTATACGGGGATTGAACGTTCGAACGTCGCTTCGATATCCTCGACCCTCCCCCTGTTCGGTGCCCCTTGCCCGACGATGAACGAAATGTTTGCCTCGAGTCGAGATGTGCACCTTTGGTTAGGGGATATTCCTGAAGCTCCGGAATGTCTCGAAACATGCGACGGCCACCCTGCAACGCGAGATGGAGCTCGGTATCGTTTGGCGAGGATGGTGGGAGAGGATGGTTCGACACTCGCCGATAGCGACATTGATGCAATCGCTCGCCAAATCCGATCCGACCAAGTTCGATTGATCGTGCGCGGGGTAGAACAAGTCATGCGATCCCTTTCTCGACAAAAGCCACCCGATCGAATCATCCAATGCGGGCACGGTGGATTTCTACTTGAAGATGCGATCCAGGAACTCGAGTGGAACGTACCAAGACTCGATTGGGGGAAAGAGGTCGGGAGTGAAGTATCCCGTTGCGCTCCAGCTTTCGCCGTCGCAGTGTTGGCACAGGGAGTAAGGAGTGAGGAGTAAGTGGCCCGGGCGTCTCGCCCGGAGGAGCCTTGAGTTCCTGCCTCTGCGTCCCCTGCGGTTAAATGGAAGCCCCCCCTCTTCCTCATGCCTCACCCCTCACTACTCACCCCTGTTAGGGGGTGTGATTATCTTTCGGCGGGCGCATAATGGCGATTCTTTACGATTGAGTATCTCTGCGCAGGTAAACCATGAGCTTGATTCCTCCCACGCAACCACGCCGTGCCATCAAGGGCATCTCTGCCGTTCTTCTCCCTTTTTTAGACTCGGAGAAGATCGATTGGGAATCCTATGAACGAGGCCTGGAACGGACTTGGCAGTCGGGTTTGACTCCTGCCGTAAACATGGATACGGGATTCGCCAATCTCCTCACCCCCACGCAACGCCACGAGGTCCTCTCCTTTGTTCAGGCTCGTGCGAGCAATCGCCCCTTCGTCGGGGGAACCTTTGTTCAAGACCTGGAGGGGGATTTGTTGCGAAACTACCTCTCGGAAAGCGAACGGATCGAGAACTCGGGAGGTATTCCGATCTTGTTCCAATCGACGGGGCTAGCAAACCTTACCTCTGCCGGTCGTTTGGCGGTCTACGAGAAAGTAGGTGCCGAGCGAAAAGAATTTCTCGGATTCGAGCTTGGAAAGATGTTCGTGCCGTTTGGAGAAATCTATGACCTCGACTTCTTCCAAGAGCTCATTCAAATACCGACTCTTACAGGAGTCAAGCATTCCTCCCTATCGCGGGGACTCGAGTGGGAACGGCTCGCCTTGCGGGATGCAATCCGCCCGGACTTCAAAATCTACACTGGCAACGATTTGGCGATCGACATGGTTCAGTGGGGTAGCGATTATCTCCTCGGCCTCTCCGCTTTCTACCCGGAAGCGTTTGCGAAGCGAGACCGCTATTGGGCGGAAAGCGATCAACGATTTTTCGAACTCAACGATTGGCTGCAGTATTTGGGCTTTGTCGCCTTTCGAGCCCCTGTTCCTGCCTATAAGCACAATTGCGCTATGTTCCTCAAGATGCGAGGAATTCTTACCAGCGACGTTCAACCCGAAGGGGCCTTTGAACGTCCCGATTCCGATCGTGAACTTCTCCAACAGATCCTCGCGAAGCTCGATGACCTCGTGGCATGAACCGGTTTGAGCACATACGTCATAAGCCTCCAATCTCTTTGCGGGTTCCCCGCGAGTTGATCTTGGTCCTCGCTCCGATGCGCAGCAATGTCAACTTGAGTCGGATCGTTCGTTTGGCTGGCTGCGCAGGCGTCACGAAAATCATCCAATGCGGTGCGGGAAAGGTCGATCGAGAGATCGCCAGAGACGCGGTCGAAGTGGTCGAGATCGTTCAGCGACGCTCCCTGGCCCCCGTCCTTGAGCAGATTGTTCACGACGGGTATCAGCGAGTCGGACTGGAACAGACCACTCACTCGGAATCGTTGTATGATTTTCGATTCGAACACAAAACAGCGTTGGTGATCGGAAGCGAACGAGAAGGGCTTTCGCAGGAAGAGCTAGATCGAATCGACCGGGTCGTCGAGATCCCTGTCTATGGACGCCCTTATTCGTACAATGTAGCGACCGCGACGACGATGGCCGTATACGAATACTGCCGTCAGTTTCCATCCTAACCCTTACCTCCGGTAACCCGCATTTACGCAAACAGGCGCAGAACAGAATGAGCAATCGAATTTGGATTATCGGTGTCGGAGACGATGGAGCTTCAGGGCTCACGAAACAAGCAACGGATCTCATCGAAGCGGCAAAGCTCCTCGTGGGGCCATCCCCTTTGCTCGACAGGTTTCCGGCCTACTCCGGGACCAAAGAAGTCGTCGGGGGGGATCTGGATAAGCTTGCCAATCTGATCGACCAGTCGCAGGGAGATACCGTAGTTCTTGCGAGTGGTGATCCACTCTTCTACGGAACCGCTCGGTTCCTCTGCGATCGGCTGGGCAAGGATCGATTCGAAGTCCTCCCCCACGTCAGCAGCATGCAGCTCGCTTTTGCACGGGTCAAAGAAAGCTGGGACGAGGCCTATTTGACGAACCTCGCATCGCAACCTTTAGAGCGGGTGATCGAACGGATTCGAACTGCGGAGAAGGTCGGCGTCTTTACCTCGGAGTCGGTAACACCGGCCAAGCTCGCAGAGGCATTGATCGTCAAGGGGATCCATTACTTCACCACGTACATCTGTGAGAATCTTGGTTCTCCCGACGAACGGGTCACTCGTTGCAAACTCTCGGAGGTGGTCAATCAGAAATTCTCTCCATTGAACGTCATGGTTCTCGTTCGGCAAAAAGGGGTGCCGGATCAACCTTCGGAGGGGGCTCGGATCCGATTGTTTGGAAATCCCGACGAAGTCTTTCGCCAGGCGAAGCCCAAACGTGAACTGGTAACACCTGGAGAAGTTCGAGCGATTGCGCTGAGTGAAATGAAACTGCGAGAAACCTCGATCCTATGGGACATCGGTGCAGGGAGCGGTTCGGTATCGATCGAGGCAGCCCAGATCGCGCGTCATGGTAAAGCTTACGCGATCGAGATGGATCCCGAGGATTATAATTTGATCCTGGAGAATGCCACGAGATTCGGTGTCGAAAATGTCGTCCCCGTCCTAGGGGAGGCCCCCCACGCCTGGAAAGACCTTCCAGACCCAGAAGCGATTTTCGTGGGAGGGACAGGACGTGCAGTTACCGATATTGTGCAGAGCGCTTGGCCACGTTTGCAGCCGGGTGGATGCATGGTCGCCAACATCATGAGCATGGACAATGTTGTGGGTCTTCAGAAGCTCTTGGTCCACCAGATGAATGTCGAACCCCAGCTCTGGATGATTCAGATTTCCCGAGGGAACTATCAACTCGACCGAGTCCGCCTCGAATCCGCCACCCCAACCTTCTTGATCAAGGCTACCAAAGGGTAGA
>CAYMXM010000364.1:0-5595 GCA_964394065.1 uncultured Pirellula sp.
CCAGCCCCACGCCTAAGTTCGAGACGCCCCTACCCGGGGCTACCTCCGTAACCTACGGTTAAGGGCGAAGCGATCTTCTTCCCAAGGTCTAAAGCCCAAAGTCCAAAGCCTTTTATCGCAAGACGCCCGGACCACAATTACTTACTTGCTGTTCTAGTCGATGGAGTGAACGATTCGGTTCCTTTGACTTCATCGTCGAGGCGTGCTGAATACTCGGTTACGCTTCCCGCTCCAGAGAATCCAACGACTCGTTTGTCCCACTCAAGATTCTTGGAGATCATTCTCCCGGCATCGATATCGAATCGAATCGAACCATTGCTCAGCTCTTGCATCACTTGGGCCTCTTCGCGTGGTTCCGTGATGATCGTGATCATTTCGCTACGAACCGAAACCGTCGCCACTCCCGCGCTCACTTTCTCCAACTTAAAAAGTTCCCGGAACTTGACGAGCTTATACGACCCGTCTTCTCTTTGAATTCGCATCTCGCGTGGCGTTTCCCATGAGTCACCGATCCCGACAGGGTTGGGCGGGAGGGGGAGGGTGATATCTCCCATCCCCAAGTTGGGTGGTTGCTTGTCGTCGCTGCGAGCGATGATCAAGCCTTGCTCATCGATCGTAACCGTGGAAATAACCTTGTCGATCGACTCGGCTGCAGCGCGGAACAAGGGAGGTGGTGGTTCGTTATCTTTGGAGGAGAAACGCATCTCTCTTCCCTCGCCAACCCGCTGCGACATATCCACTTCGCGGATCCGGTATTCGAAAGTGAATTCTCCCTTGTCCGCTTTGACAAAGTCCCAAGATTTCTGCGAGACCGTTCGAGAGCTCGAGTTTTGCTCCGCCCCATCGATCTTCGTATAGTTCGTCACCATGTGGATGACCTCACTGTTAAGCCTCGTTCCCGCCTTGAATTTGTAAACTAGGTGGACCTTCTCACCGTCGTTGGCCCCGCCGTTCTCCTTGACCTCCTTGCGAGATACTTTTCGCATCCCTTCCTCCGATTCAGCCCCGTTTTTCGACGAATTTTGAGCTAGCAAAGCGGACGTGGAAGCAAACAAAAAGAGGGTTACCGCGATTGGAATGCTATATCGCATGGGAATTCCTGACTCGAACCAGAAGTTACGGGGAATTGGCGTAGTGGCTGAAAACTCCCGGACTTTAGCGAATCTTGGTTTTTGGTGAAAGATCGATCGTGGGGGCACGCAATCACAACCCGTGGCGTAAGCGAGGGACAGCGCTGGCAACCAGACATCCATCCAAGGTTTCACAGCACGCCCTTCGTGCCTCAGGGACGTGTCACCCAACGCCTGAGATATTTCCGACAAGGTCCACGTGCACTCGCGACGCTGTCCCTCGCTTACGCCACGAGTTGTGATGGGAGGACGCTTCGCATCCTCTACTTTTCGATGCTACTATAGATTTGTATAGACTTGTAGCGGCCAAGCGACGTGCTCGAACCGCGCGATGATCTTTCTCTTCGAAGGAACTGGTTTCATGAAACGCTATGCGCTCCGAACGGCTCTGTTGCTCGCATGGATAGGCTCGTCGACGGCTCTCGTTGACGCCCACCCGAGCGAAGCCCCTGCCCCTATTTGGAAATCCAAAACCACTTCGGTTACCGTTTTTAAAAACGGGTTCGGCTTCTTTACTCGCGAAGGGGAAGTAAGGCTACTCGACGGCTGGGGGCACGCCGCCGAAGTCCCCCCCGCAACCTTTGGAACCTTTGCGATCTACTCCCAAGATCCTGCCCAACTCGTCGATCTCGTCGGGACAGGAGATGGAGAACTGGTCGCGTTTGACGACCCTTCCTACGACTCCAAACCCGATCGCCAAAAGGCATTGGAATCGGCTTTGAACACTTCGGTCCATCTCCAATACAAATCGGGAACGGAGGAGAAAGAATGTACCGGCATACTGAAAGGGACTGGAGGTGGTTATGCGATCGTCGAACTCGGCGATTCGGCAACAGCGGTTCCCCTAGAAAGTATCGTATCGATGCGTCGAATGAACCTCCCCCTTCGGTTCCATGTGGTCCAGGAAGATGGATCCAACGCTGCGGCCTCTAAGGTTCAGATGGCCTATCTGCGAAGCGGTATCGTCTGGATTCCAGAGTACACCCTCAAGTTGCTCGACGACGAAACGGCAGAACTCACCCTCCGTGGTAGCTTGGTCAACGAAGCGGAGGACTTGATCGACTGCGATGTCAACTTCGTCGTAGGGGTTCCTCACTTTGTCCACAGCAACCTTCTTTCCCCCGTCGCGGTGGGGCACGCGATCCGGGCGATCGGCTCGGCCGTCCCTAGCGGCTCGATACCGCAACAAGTCATGTCTCAAGTGATGAACCGGGCCGCGATTGCGAATAGTCATCGCAGTTCCCAGTTCAACGACGGTTCGACTCCGGAACTTCCATCCCCAGATGGATCGAGCCCCTTCTCAACGTTGCTCTCAAGCCTGCCCCAAGCGGATACCGCAGGGAGTGGAGACTACACCGTCTATTCGAAGAAGAAAATCACGGTTCGGAAAGGAGAACGGGCGATGGTCACACTGATGACGACTCGGATCCGGTATGGACATACTTACTCTTGGAGAACCGATCAGGATGTGAAGCACATGCTCACACTTGAAAACTCCTCGCAGCTTCCTTGGACAACCGGCCCATGTTTAGCGATCTCAGGCAACTATCCGTTGAGCGAAGACATCCTCAAATACACACCGGTGCAAGGACGTGGTGAATTGAATGTGACCACCGCGATCAATGTTGCTAAGAAAGCGAGTGAAACAGAGGTTGCAAGACAACTCAAAGCCCACGAACCACAAACCCACCAACATCTCGACCTCGTAACGCTGGAGGGAAAGATCCTCCTCCGCAGCTTCGAAAAAAAGCCGATCGAGATCACGATCACGCAAGGAGTCCAAGGCAAACCGGTCGAAGCAAGCGATAACGGAGCCATCCGTATCGACACCGATCGTCTCCGACTCGTCGAGCGAACCGGCACCATTCAATGGAAAGTCCAGCTGGAACCAGGAAAGGAGAGGGAGATTAGCTACAAATACGAACGCTATGTCCCGTCGAACTAGAAATGATCACGGTGGAGGATCAATTGGAAGCAACGACCACTTCACACACCCTACTCACCACTTCAAACTTCAAACGCTCCCGCTCGTTTTTCTCTCAAAAACTTTGGAGGGCTGATTTTGCGGTGGGAAGTTCGGGTTACTTCGAGATCTTCGAGGCTATCTCGAATTCCCGAGAGACCTTTGACTCCATCTCGCCGCATCATTTGCAATCCACCCGAGGTGGCGCGTGGTTGAGGCCAATTGTCTTCGAGCTTCCGTCCCCACTCTTGAAGCTTCTGCAAGAGTCCTTGATCGACGCGCCGTACGCGGGTCGCGGCGCGCGCGATCACGAGTTGCTCATCCCGACGGAGTTTCCAAAGTTGTTGGATTTCTTCGTAATCAATCGGGTCGAACGATTGATGGAGGAAAATAAACTCCCCGTTCGCTAGGTGAAGCGAGGATTCGGCTGCGCTCTCGGGGCCTACGCTCGTTTGCTTCCGGGAGACAGCGATCTGCGGGTAGATGCGCCGAAGATCATCAAGAATCTCAGCGGTGGCGTCCTCGGAACCATCATCCACGACGATGACTTGAACGTCGGTGGCAATCTCGCATAAAAACTCCAACAGCCCGACGATGCGGGATTCGGTATCTGCTTGGATGTTCTTAACGGGGAGGATGATACTCAGTGAGTCTTTCATGCGAACCGACACTTACGAGGTGAATGCGACGACCGATCGACCGCCAAGTTGCCTTGGCATTTCCTACGTCGGTCCGAATGCAAGCGTCAGTCCATCGGCTGCAAAGAGTTTAGGGTCGTAGCGATTGTACCGATCGCAACTTTCGTCTCTCCAGTTCCGTGTTGTGGAAAACATCATTTCCAGCGCGAGAGGTCTCCGCGTGACGTACTCCTATTAATCTATTCATTGATATACAAAATCCCCCTTACTTCATTCAGGCAGATGCGATCGATTGCCATTCGCCCAACGCGTTCACTGGTTCCCTTAGCGTTGCACGTCGTTGATTCCATTCTCCTATGCATTTCTCTACCCTTCGTCCAGTGGCTCACCCGGCATCCCGTCAATGAATCGACCATGATGGCGAGTTTGATCGCTTGCATCGTCTGGTTCCTCGTCGGAGAGATGAGCGGCTACTACCGCCCCAGCCGAGGAAGGTCAGCTGACACCGAAGTTGCGATCGGAACGGTGTCGTGGACAATCACTTTCATTCTGATGATGCTCATCGGAATCTTTACGAAGCAGATCGATACCTTTCCGAGGTCGAGCATCATTGCTTGGTATTTCTTCGGAGGTCTATTTCTCCTCTGTAGTCACATGGGAGTTCGTGGAATCCTCGAATCCCTAAACCGGCTCGGGTTCGGTGTTCGTCGAACCGCGATTGTCGGCGCCAACCAGCTGGGGTTTGATATCTCTCGAAACGCGCTTCGCTCGTCTGACAGCGGTATGAAGATCGTCGGAATCTACGACGATCGCGGTTGTGAACGTCGCGAGACTTCGGAAGAGGACCTCCCAGAGTTCTGTGGTGGAACAAAAGAACTCTACGAACGGGTCGAACGAGGTGACATTGACGTCGTCCTCATCGCGTTACCGATGCGGGCCGAGAAACGAATCCAGTCTCTTCTCGACCAGTTCGCGAATTCCACTGCATCGGTTTATATCGTGCCGGACTTTTTCGTCTTCGAGTTGCTTCATTCCCGCTGGACCCAAGTGGGAGGACTCCCCGTGGTCAGCGTTTTCGAAACGCCGATGTACGGAGTCGATGGCTGGATCAAGCGGATGCTGGACCTGACGTTGAGCATCGTCGGCGGTGTGTTGATCTCTCCGATTCTGATCGCTTGTGCCTTGGCGGTGAAACTAACGTCCAAAGGCCCCATTTTCTTTCGTCAAAAAAGATATGGATTGGATGGCAAAGAGATTCTAGTATGGAAATTTCGTTCCATGATTACCTGCGACAATGGACCGGTCGTGAAGCAAGCAACGAAAGGTGATCCTCGGATCACTCCGGTCGGAGCCTTCCTCCGCCGCACTTCTTTAGATGAGCTTCCGCAGCTGTTGAACGTGATCGAAGGCTCCATGTCGCTGGTTGGTCCTCGCCCACACGCGAACGCTCACAACGAACATTACCGGAAGCTTATCCGTGGGTACATGATGCGTCATAAAGTCAAACCGGGGATCACAGGCCTTGCACAGGTTGAAGGGTTCCGAGGTGAGACCGACACGACCGAAAAGATGGAAGCCCGCGTGGAACTCGACCACCGCTACATCCGAGAATGGTCGGTATGGCTCGACATCCAACTCCTCTTCCGAACCTTCGGAGCGGTACTGAAGCACGAAGCGTACTGAGTTGAAGGCTTTAGGCTTTGGGCTTTGGACTTTAGGAAGAGCTTCATCACGCCGCGCTTCGGGCAGAAGGGCTGGGGCGGCTGGACGCATCGGTGTTAAGGGGGGCGGACGCGAAGCGTCCCCCCCATCACAACCCGACGCGTTAGCGAGGGATAGCACTGGCAACCACGCATCCAATGCA